>JAISAV010000144.1 GCA_031266545.1 Odoribacteraceae bacterium
AATTTTTCTTCTAGATTTTTCCTCATAAGTTCATAATATTAAAATGATTACGGGACAAATATAGCGAATTCCTATAAATAGATAATAGAGGGTTTGAACACCCTACCCTTCAGGGCGCAACGCATAGTACGATATATCCGTTACCCAACGCATCGCGTTGGGCTGGGTTATGGCGGGCCTTCAGCCCTTCAAGTGACGGCATTGGGAGACCTGTCACAAACAAAACTCCTGACTTGCGGCTGCAAATCAGGAGTCGATTGACCCGGCGAGACGATAGTCCCGCCCGAGTGGAAACCTGTTTATTTATTGAAGCGACGGCCGTGGAATTGGGCGTCCTCCCCTAGCTCCTCCTCGATGCGGAGCAGTTGGTTGTACTTGGCCATCCGGTCGGAACGGCTCAGCGAGCCGGTCTTGATCTGCCCGGAATTGGTCGCCACGGCGATATCGGCGATCGTGGCATCCTCCGTCTCGCCGCTCCGGTGCGACGTCACCGAGGTATACCCCGCACGGTGCGCCATCTCGATGGCGTCCAGCGTCTCCGTGAGCGTGCCGATCTGGTTCACCTTGATCAGGATAGAGTTGGCGCATCCCAGCTCGATCCCCTTCTTCAGGTACTGCACGTTCGTCACGAACAGGTCGTCGCCCACCAGTTGGCAGCGGTCACCGACGCGGCGCGTCAGCAATTGCCAGCCTTCCCAGTCGTTCTCCGCCATGCCGTCCTCGATCGAGTCGATCGGGTACTTGGAGATCAACTCCTCGAGGTAATCCACCTGTCGTGCGGAATCGCGTTTCGCGCCGTTCTTCCCCTCGAACTTCGTGTAATCGTACACCCCGCCGGCGAAAAACTCGGAAGAGGCGCAGTCCAGCCCGATCATCACGTCCTTCCCCGGCTCGTAGCCGGCGTTCCGGATCGCCTTCAAGATCGACTCGAGGGCGTCCTCCGTCCCCTCCAACGCGGGGGCAAAACCGCCCTCGTCGCCCACGGCGGTGCTCAGGCCGCGGTCGTGCAACACCTTCTTCAGGGCGTGAAAGACCTCCGCGCCCATCCGCAGGGCCTCGCGGAAAGAGGGAGCGCCCACCGGCCGGATCATGAACTCCTGAAAGGCGATCGGCGCGTCCGAGTGCGACCCACCGTTGATAATGTTCATCATGGGCACGGGCAACTCCTTGGCGTTCGTCCCCCCGATGTAGCGGTACAAGGGCACTTCCAGCGCCAGCGCGGCGGCCTTCGCGCACGCCAGCGAGACCCCCAGCAGGGCGTTCGCCCCCAAGTTGCTCTTCGTCGGCGTGCCGTCCAGCGCGATCAGCGCACGGTCGATGGCCACCTGATCCGTCACCTTCATGCCCAGCAACGCGTCGGAAATCACGGTGTTGATATTACTCACCGCCCGGGTCACCCCCTTGCCACCGTAGCGCGCCTTGTCGCCGTCGCGCAACTCCAACGCCTCGTTCTCGCCCGTGGACGCACCCGAGGGCACCGCCGCGCGTCCCAACACGCCGCTCTCCAACACGACGTCCACCTCCACCGTCGGGTTTCCTCTCGAATCGAGAATCTCCCGCCCAATAACTTCTGTGATATACATCCTTGTTAATTTTAAAAATTCATGGTTTAAAAAATATCGGCGCAAGGTAGAAAAAAAAATCGGTTTTTTATGGATACCTTCGCGTCGCTTTCGCGATAAAAACAACGACATGTTTGACGAAAAGGAGTTCGAGCAACAATTCATCACGCGCTACCGGCCGCTTTGCCTCTTCGCCCTGAATTTCACGGGATCGCGCGAGGCAGCCGAGGACGTCGTGCAACAACTCTTCGCCGAGATCTGGGAACAGCGTCCCGCCGTCGAGCGCTGGAAACCTTACCTCTACACCGCCGTCAAGAACCGCTGCCTGAAAGCCCTGGAGGCCGGGAAAAGATTCCCCGTCGAGCGCCTCGAACCTGCCATCCCCGACAACGACGATGACGAGCAGATCCGGCAGGTCGAGCGCGAGGAAGCCCTCTGGCGATGGATCGACGAGCTGCCCCCCGGGCGGCGAAAAATCCTCCTGATGGCCAAGCAACAGCGGATGAGCTACCGGGAAATCGCCCGCCAGCTCGGCCTGTCGGAAAAAACGGTCGAGAACCAGCTCGGGAAGGCGCTCAAGAGCCTCCGCGAGAAGGGGAAAAAACTCTACCTCTTTTTTTTCGGCTGACGCGGGTGGGGGAAAAGCCGTCTTTCAGGTCATAAATAAAAAACACGTGAATCGATTACTGGCAAAATACATCCTTGGCGAGGCCACCGGCGACGAGCAAGCGCGCGTCGAGCGCTGGCTCGCGCGATCCCCCGCCCGCCGGGAGGAGATGGAACGACTCCGCGAGCGCCTCGACCTCGCCACGCGCCGCTACCGCCCCGGCGCCTTCGACGCCCGCTCGGCCCTCGCCCGCGTCATCGCCCCCCGCCGTCTCGCCCTCCTCGCCCGCCGGTCGGTGGCCGCCGCGGCGATCCTGCTCCTCGCGGGCGCCGCGTGGTACCTCCTCTCCCCCGCCGACCCGCGGGAAATCACGATCGCGGCCCGCGACGGCGAGGTCGAGGTTCACCTGCTGCCGGACGGTAGCCGCGTCACCCTCTCGGGACCGGCGTCGCTTGCCTATCGCCCCGGCTTTGACCGGGCGACGCGGGAAATCACCGCCGCCTCCGGCACGCTCTACTTCGAGGTCGAGGGCGCCCCGCACCGCCCCTTCATCGTCTCCACCGCGCTACTCGCGGCCCGCGTGCTCGGCACCACCTTTCAGGTAGAGAGCGGCGACGAGCGAGCCGCCGTGCTCGTGAAAGAAGGCCGCGTGGAAGTCACGGCCACGGGCGGGAGCGCCCGCGAGATCCTCACCGCGGGCATGTCGGCCACGCGCCTCGCCGGGCAGCCGGGCCTCGCCGTCACCTCCTCCTTCGACGCCAACCGCCTCTCGTGGAAAACGGGCGAGTTCACCTTCGACGGCGTCCCCCTGCGCGAGGTCATCGCACTGCTGGAACGCCACTTCCGCGTGTCAATCCCGCTGCCCGCCGCGCTGGCCGCCGAACGCCTCACCGTCTCCTTCCACCGCCCGACCCTCGCCGAGGCGCTTGACGTCATCAACCAGACGCTCGACTCGTCGCTCGTTGCGGAGTAACATTCCGGGTGAAATATTTCTATAAGGCTTTGCTAATCAAATATAGCTAAAGTTTTATTTCGATGGTGCATTAGTAAAAGGATGGACAAAGTCAACATTTCTACTTTCTTTGAATAACATTTTGTCTTCCTTCTCATTCTTGCCAAGAAGTGCCTGAACAGGCTGTTATATCCCTCAACGGTAAATGTTTCTGCTTTCGTTTGAATATGCTTTTCCTTCGGGATAATGCTCTCGTATGCTTTCCAATGATCACTCGCGACATGCTCCATCTCATGCTCCTTTATCGTTTCCCAGAACTTTTTTGCCGTTTCATCGCTCCTGTCGCCAATAACGAAATTGATGAATCTTTTCCCATGTCTATCAACAGCAATCCATATCCAGCAGTAGTTTTTTTTGATCCAATGTAAGAATGCATCTCATCTACTTCAACCATCTCTATTTCTTGGCTTTCCGA
>JAISAV010000196.1 GCA_031266545.1 Odoribacteraceae bacterium
CTGACATCCTCAATTTCAGCGATATCCCTGATCCCTATGCAGCGAACAAGCATCAATAATAACTTTCGTGTCAAGGATGAATGACATCCTTTGTATCTCAACGCGTGGTCGCCAATAAACTGTCGTCAACATTTCCTGCACAAATAATTTTGCGTCCCGTACGATTTCTTGCCATTCCTTTTTATCTTTGTGCTTTGGCAATCGGGACAATGGATGGTTATTGTTATTCGCATTTACAAAAATACCAATTCATTACCTGATTGCCAAATATTTACTAGAGCATACTTTTTACATCACCACCAGATTTCTTTTGTAACTTCGAATGCACTATTGTTTTAACGACACCTTCATTTGTAATATGTGCCACTGTGGGCTGTTGTTAGTCTTCCATACCTTTTTTTCACCGCGCCTTCAACACCGCGTCGAGATAGTCCGTGACCTTCTGCATCAGGTGCACGCGGTGGCGTCCCGCGACGTTATGCTCGGCGAGGGGGTAGGGGAAGTAATCCACTTGGACGCCGTTCGCGATGCACTCTTGCAGGAAGCTCAGGCTGTGTTCCAGCACGACGACGGGGTCGATCAAGCCTTGACAGACGAGTAGCTTTCCCTTGATGTCCTTGGCCTTCGCGAGCAGGCTCGTCCGGGCGTAGCCCTCCGGGTTTTCCGCCGGGGTGTCCATGTAGCGCTCCCCGTACATCACCTCGTACCATTTCCAGTCGATTACCGGGCCGCCGGCGACGCCCACCTGGTAGAGTCCCGGGTAATTCGCGAGCAGGGAGATCGTCATGAATCCCCCGTAACTCCACCCGTGCAGGCCGACGCGCCCGGCGTCCACCCACGGGAGGGAGGCGAGGAACTCGACGCCCTTGACCTGGTCGGCCATCTCCTGCTGGCCGCAACGGCGGTGGATCACCTCTTCGAAGGCCTTGCCGCGGTTGGGCGTGCCGTGGTTGTCCATGACGAAGACGACGTAGCCGCGTTGCGCCATGTACATCTCCCATGTGCTGGCCGAGGCCTTCCACGCGTTCTTGACCAGCTGCAGGTGAGGCCCCCCGTAGACGTAATGGATCACGGGATAGGCGCGCGAGGGGTCGAAGGGGACGGGCTTCACGAGCCGGTAGTAGAGGTCGGCGCCGTCGTCCGCCTTGATCGTGCCCAGCGTCACCTCCCCGGTGGCGTACCCGGCGAGGGGATTGCGCGCCTCGAGCAGGCGGCGGCTCGAGGCGTCGCCGGTGGCGGTAAGCTCGATGACGCGCGGCACGTCGAGGCTGCTGTAATTGTCGATGAAATGGGTGCGCTCCCCGTTCAGGAGCACCGCGTGCCACCCTGCGGCGTGCGTGAGGCGGCGGGATTTCCCGCTCTTCATGTCGAGGCGGAAGAGGTGGCGCTCCACCGGGCTGACCTCCGCGGAGAGGTAGTAGAGGAACCTCCCGGGCTTGTCCGCGGCGACGAACTCCACGTCGGCGGCGACGGGCGTCAGGCGCTTGACCAGCTTGCCGCGCGCGTCGTGGAGGTAGAGGCTAAAGTAGCCGTCCCGGTTGTTGGTCGTGAAGATAAAGCGCTCGCCCTTCTCGTCGAGGAAGCGCAGGGGGTGTTGCGGTTCGATGTAAGTCTTGGCCCGTTCCTCGAAGAGGGTGGCGAGGCACCGCCCCGTGGCGGCGTCGTAGCGGTTCAGGCGGAGGTGATCCTGCCCCCGGTTCAGCACCTGCACGTAGAGGAGGTCGGAGCGCGGCCCCCACGTGACGTTGGTCAGGTATTGCTCCCGCCCGAAGTCGTTCGCGTCCAGGAAGCAAGTCTGCCGCGAGGCCACGTCGTATACCCCCACGCTGACTTCCTCCGAGTCCGTGCCGGCCATCGGGTACTTGATCTCCCGCGCGGATCCCCCGCGGGTGGTGATGTCCAGCAAGGGGAAGGTGCCCACCCGGCTCTCGTCCTTGCGGTAGAAGGCGAGACGCCGGCCGTCCGGCGACCAGAAGATGCCCCCCTCAATGCCGAACTCGTTGCGGCTGACCGCCTGCCCGTTGACGATGTTCTTGTCCCCGTCGCTCGTCACGGGGAAGCTGTTGCCCGCCTCGTCCATGCAGTAGAGGTTGTTGTCCAGCGTGTAGGCGTACAGCTTGCCCGCCCTGGAGTAGGTGACGTTCGCCGCCCCCCGCGGGTACGCGATCACCGCGAGGAGGCGCTTGGCCGTCACGTCCACGCGGTATTCCTTGCCCTGGTGGCGGAGCGATAGCGTCCGCTCGTCCAGCCACGAGAATTCCGGGAAGCCGCCCAGGCGCGTGCCGAGGATCTCGTTCAACTCGCCCGTCGCGAGGATCACCCGCTTCTCCCCCGCGAGGGCGTCCTCGCCGACGAGGTTACCCTGCTCGATGGAGGTAAAATAGTTACTCTCTCCCTGCCACGCGAAGTACCTCGATTCCGGGCGCAGGTGGTAGCCCAGCACCGCCTCCTCCATCGTGAATACCCGCTCCTGCGCGCGTGACGCCATGCCCGTCATGACCAGTAATGCGATTAAACTCTTTTTCATCAAATAAATGTTTTATAATTCCACGTGAAAGTTATCCCTGTCCCGCAGCACCGGGAAGCGCCCGCGAAACGCCCGCAAGTCCGCCAGGTCGATCTCCACCAGCACCGTCTCGTCCACGCCGGGAGCGAGGGCGCCCAGCACCTGCCCCCGGGG
>JAISAV010000262.1 GCA_031266545.1 Odoribacteraceae bacterium
TCGATACACGCCGGCCTCGAGTGCGGGCTATTCCTCGAGAAATACCCCGACATGGACATGGTCTCCTTCGGCCCCACGCTGAGGGACGTGCACTCGCCGGGCGAGCGGGTCGACGTGGCATCGGTCGACCGGTGGTGGCGACACCTCGTCGACGTGCTGGAAAACTTGTAATATCATGAAAAACAATTGGAACGCTTGGGAAGTCGCAGGCATGATGTTGCTTGCCGGGATTGCCATGGCCGTTCTTGTAAGAGTGAGTTTGTATATAATATGTCGCTGGCAAGCAAAGAAAATCAAGCATTGTAAAGAGCGAGGGCATGATTGGGATGGCTGTGTGTGCAAGCGTTGTGGCGAGGAAAACCATGACTATTCTATCATCATCCCAGCCCAACATGACACGTGTGGCATGTGCGGGGGTTCTGGTATCATAGGCTTGGATAGTTGTTGCGCCACGTGTTCTTCTTGCAGTGGTTGTGGCGAGGTAACATTAAGCCGCGAAAAAGAGATATGCTCGAAATGCGGGGAGACAAGAGACATATCCAGGTAACATCCATCGTAAGCACAAGTTAAAATGAACAAACCAGCCAAATACGACCGCCTGCACGAGCAAATCAAGGGCTACGTCCACACGACGGCGGACGTGTGGGCGCGCCTCGCCACGATCGAGGCGGTGCTCCACCACAAGATGCCGCACTTCTTCTGGACGGGCGTCTACGCGCTGGTGGACGGCGAGTTAATCGTCCGTTCCTACCAAGGCCCGGTGGCCTGCCAGCGCCTGCGCGACGGGGGCGTCTGTTGGAGCGCCGTCCGCGGCGGGGAGACGGTGATCGTCGGCAACGTGGCGGAATTCCCGGGCCACATCGCCTGTAATCCCGCCTCCCGCAGCGAGATCGTGATCCCCCTGCGCGATCGCGACGGCCAAATATTCGGCTGCCTCGACGTGGACAGCGACCGGCTCGACGCTTTCGACGAGGAAGACGAGGCCGGGTTGAAAAAAATATTATCCCTGTTATTCGATTAAAAACCCATGAAGAGACACCTTTTATTGATAGCGCTCGTCGCCTGCGCGTGGTCATCTCGGGCGCAAAGCGAGGAAGGCTTCCGCCTGCTGCGGGACAAAAAATACGGCGAGGCGCTGGCCTCGTTCGAGCGATACCTCGACACGGCCCGCCGCGCGGACGACCTCGTCACCTTCAACGCGGCGGTATGCGCCACCCGCGTCGGGGATCACGCCGCCGCCGAGAAATACTTCACCCGCTCGATCGCCTCCGGATACAACCTCTTCGCCGCCTACGCCGGGAAGGCCGACGCCTTGCACAAACAGGAAAAAATAGACGAGATGGTGGAGACGCTAAAAGCCGGGATGAAAGCCGGCACGAAGGCGGACTCCTCGTCGCACGCCCCGCTGGAACGCATGTACGCGCTGCACCTCCTCGCCGAGGGGCGCGAGCATTTCCGGGCCAACAAGGTGGCCAAAGCGGCGGAAAGCTACACCCTCCTCACCCGCCTGAACGACAAGCGATGGCGGGCGGACGGCTTCTTGAGCCTGGGCACCCTCTACGCGGCCAGCGGCAGCGCGATCATGCAGGACGCCGCCGCCGCGCGGGGAACGGCCCTCGAGGCCGCCCGGAAGCGCGCCGCCGCCGAGTATGCCAAGGCGCGCGCCAACCTCGACCGGGCCGCCAAGCTCTACCCCGACGACCCGCGCGTCGAGGAGGCCCTCACTCGCCTCGCTCGCCTTCGTCAAGATCTTCCCCCGGCTCGATAGCCTCGCCGAGCAGGGCGACGCTCTCCCCCGGCGGCAGTTCCTGCACCGTCCTCAACTTGCGCTCGATCACGCGCGAGCGGGTGCTGGCCTGATCGATCACGTTGGCGGCCTCCTGCAACTTCTTCCGCGTCTTCCCGAGAATCGCGCCGAAATTGCCGAACTCCGTCTTCACCGCCCCGAGAATCTCCCACACCTCGCTCGACCGCTTCTCGATGGCCAGCGCGCGGAAGCCCATTTGCAGGCTGTTCAAGAACGCCACGAGATTCGTCGGCCCGACCACGATCACGCGGAAGGTCTGCTGCAACATCTCTGCGAAACCCGGCCGGCGCAAGACCTCCGCGTACAACCCCTCGGCCGGCACGAACAGGATCGCGAAATCCGTCGTCCGCGGCGGGTTAATATACTTCTCGCGAATATCTTTCGCGCAAGCCTTGACCGATCCCTCGAATTGCTTCCGGCAGCCCTCCACCGCGTCCGCGTTATTCTCGTACGCGTCGAGCAGTCGCTGGTAATCCTCCACGGGAAACTTGGAATCCACCGGCAGCAGCACGTGCTCGCCGTCGTTCCCCTTCCCCGGCAGCTTGATCGCGAACTCCACCACCCGCCGGTCGTCGCCCGGGTGCTCGTTCCTGACGTACTGCTCCGGCGAGAGCACCTGTTCCAAGATCGCGCCGAGCTGCACCTCCCCGAACGTCCCGCGCGCCTTCACGTTCGTGAGCACCTTCTTCAGGTCGCCCACGCCCGTCGCCAGCGACTGCATCTCTCCCAGCCCCTTGTGCACGGCCTCCAGCCGCTCGTTGATCAACCGGAACGACTCGTTAAACCGCTTCTCCACGCTCTCTTGCAGCTTCTCGTCCACGGTCTTCCGCATCTCCTCCAGCTTCTTGTTATTATCCTCCTGCAGGCGCGCCAGTTGCCCCTCGACCGTCTCCCGGATCTCCTTCAACTTCCCCTCGATCTCCCGCTTGACCCCCTCCTGCCGGGCCGACAGGTCGTCGAACTTCTGCCGCTGCACCTCGTTAAAATCCTTGACGCCAGACGCGAATCGATCCTCGAAAGACTTGAGCGAGTTACCCTGCTCCGCCCGGTTCTCCCGGGCCGACTTGTCGAGCCGCTCCTGCAGGTCTTTCGCCTTCTCGTCAAACCCCTTGACCAGCCCCTCGAGCTGCCGGGAAAAGAGATCGAACTGGCTCTTCTGCGCCCCGGAAAGCCCCGCGACGATCTTCATCAGGTTCTCTCCCAGCACGGTAAAAGAGTTACTCAACTCCTCCCGCGTCTCCTTCGAGGCCCTCGCGCCCTCCTCCCTGTTCCGCCCGAACTCCTCGCGGATCAGCGAGTCCACGCGGGCGAGGCTCCCTTCCAGCCTCGCCAGTAAATCCGGCATCCCCCCGGGACTTCCCTTCCTCGCCGCCAGCACGATGTTGACGACCGCCGCCACGGCCAGCAGGCCGAGCAAAATCGAGATAATAACTTGTGTCACGTGTCCTGTGTTAAAATGAAAAACTCGTTGATAGATCAAAAAATAGACCGCCCCAAAGCTAAGGTAATTCCCCGCGAGTTACAAGCGCCGTCCCCCCTTTTTAATTTTTTTTTACCCGCGTGTATCAAAAAAGGTACTATGTTATGCATAGTATTCTATTTATTATATATCTTTGCCCCGTGAATCAACAAACGTGAATCATTAAAAACTTGTAAACATGGAAAAAGTCGTGACGATACACCTGGACAACAAGGTGTTTCAAATGGAAGAAGAGGCGTACAACCACCTGCGCCGCGCGCTGGAAAACCAGTGGAAAAGGCAAGAGCTGGAACCCCTCGTGGCCGGGTACCTCGAGCAAAAGCTCGCGGGCGCGACCCGAGTGATCACCTACCCGGAGGTGCTGGACGTCCTCGCCCGGCTGGGGATTTCCGCCGCCGCCTCCCCGCGCGGCCGGGAGCGTCGCCTCTACCGTCGCCCCGCCGACAAGGTGCTCGGGGGCGTCTGCAGCGGGCTGGGAGAGTACCTCGACGTGGACCCGGTGGTCATCCGGGTGCTCTTCCTGCTCACCCTCCTCATGCTCTCGATGGGCTTCTGGCTCTACATCCTCCTCTGGATCGTCGTACCCAACGCCCCGGCCGAGCCATGAGCATGGACAACGCCAAGGCCCAGATGCGAAAAGGAGTGTTGGAATATTGCACCCTCTCCATCCTCGCGCGGGGCGACGCCTACGCCCCGGATATCATCAACCGGCTCAAGGAGGCGCGCATGATCGTCGTCGAGGGCACCCTCTACCCGCTGCTCACGCGCCAGAAAGACGCCGGCTGGCTGGCCTATCGCTGGGAAGAGTCCCAGCAAGGCCCGCCGCGGAAATACTACTCCATCACCGGCGAGGGACGACAATTCCTCGCCGACCTCGACGCCTCCTGGCAAGAACTCGTCGAGACCGTCAACAAACTTCGCCATCAAAACACCCCTAACACCGAAACCCTATGAAACGCGTGGAAATCATTCACGTCGGCGGCATGACTTTCAGCATGGACGACGACGCCCGCGAGCGGCTGGCCAGTTACGTGGACGCCCTCGGCAACTATTTTAAAAACGAGCAAGGCGGGCGAGAAATCATCGCCGACATCGAGAACAGGATCGCGGAACTGCTCGCCGCGCGCCCCGGCGGGGAAAAGGCCGTCGTCACCCTCCCGGAGGTCGAGCAGCTCATCGCGACGCTCGGCACCGTCGAGGACATCACCGGAGACGAGCCGGCGCACGACGACGACGAGCCGGCCGGGCGCCAACCCCGGCGACTCTACCGCGATCACGACGCCCGGTACATCGGGGGACTTTGCGCCGGGATCGCCCGCTGGGCGGGCATCCGCGTGCTGGCCGTCCGCCTGCTGTTCATCCTCCCGGCCGCGTGCTGGCACGAGTGGCCGATCGTCTTCCTCTCGATCGGCGCCTACCTCGTCGCCTGCCTCCTCGTGCCGGTCGCCAACACGACGGCGCGGAAACTCGAGATGCGCGGCCGGCCGGTCAACGTCTCCAACATCGAGAAGAGCGTCCGGGAGGAAAGCCCCCGGCCGGGCGGCTTCATCCCCGCGGCGCTCAGGCTGGCGGGCAGGTGCCTCGCGGTACTGTTCAGGATCATCGGCATCGGCATCGGGATCTGGTTACTCGCGGCGGGGGTGTTCATCTTCGCGGGGACGATCTGCCTCGCGTTCGTGCGGGGACTCGTGTTCACGGGAATGATCGAGTGGGAGGTGCTCACCATCATGCTCGAGACTTTCCACCACGTGGTGACGCCTCTCTTTCAGGTCATCCTGTATGCGTGCGGCATGATCCTCCTGTTGCTGCTCTCCGCCGCTTGCTTCTACTGGGGCGCGTGGTTCATGCTCAGGTTCACGGTCAGGCGACGGCACGTGCACGTCATATTGCTGATCGCGTGGGCCGTGGTGGCGTGCCTCGCGTTCTTCATCGGCCTCGCGGAGGTACAGCGGCACGACCAGGCGGGCAGCGTGACGGAAACGATCGCGATCCCGCGGGCGGACACCCTCTATCTCGACCTCCTGCCCGACACCACGCGCTTCGACGGCCATCCCCTGAACATCTATTATAATAAGGAGAGCGGGTTCCGCGGGCGCCCCACCCTCTACTTCACGCGGGAGGACAAGGGGGATCATCACCTCGTCATCCGCAAGCACGCGCGCGGGCCGCGAGAGTGGCTCGCCCGCTCGCGCGCCGACCAGATCGAGTACCGCGTGACGGCCCGCGACACGATCTTCCTCTCCCCCTACTTCGCCGCCGCGCCGTCGAACGAGTGGCATTTCCAGTCCGTCTCCCTCTGGCTGCACCTCCCCGAGGGAACGATCATCCTCGTCAGCGAAGCCTGCCAGCCGCTGCTATCCCACTGGATGCAAGGCATCTTTAACGCCGCGGGCGCGCGCGGCCTCGTGATGACGAAAGACGGGCCGCGGGCGTGGAACGGGAAAACCGTGCTCGTCGGGGGAAGGCGCCAGTGACCGGGTGCGGCGCGAGGGCGGCCTCTCCCTCGCGCCGGTAATCACCCCGCGATCCCTTCCCTGAGGATGTCGTGCAGGTGGACGATTCCCTTGTAACGTCCCTCTTGATCCACGACCACCAGCTGGGTGATGCTGTGCCGTTCCATCAGGCGGTGGGCGTTATAGGCCAGCTCCTCCTCGCGGATCGTCTTTGGCGCCGGGGACATGATGTCGGCGGCCGTCAGCCCGTCCACGTCCGCGTGCTTCTCCATCATGCGTCGCAAGTCGCCGTCGGTGATGATGCCCAGCAGTTTTTCCCCCTCGTCGACGACGGCCACCGCCCCGAGTCGCCCCCTCGATATGGCGAGGATCACGGGGCGGATGCCGGTCTCGACGGTGACGGAGGGGCGGTTGTCCCGGTCGTACACGTCGGACACCCTCGTGTACAGGCGCTTTCCCAGCGATCCCCCCGGGTGAAACCTGGCGAAATCGCGTCCCGAGAACCCCCGGCACTCGATCAGGCACATGGCCAGCGCGTCGCCCAGCACCAGTTGCGCGGTGGTCGAGCTGGTGGGCGCGAGGTCCAGCGCCCCCGCCTCCTTCTCGACCGTGGCCTTCAGGACGTGCAGGGCGTTTTTCGCGAGGAACGAGGCGGTGTTGGAGACCATCGCCACGATATTTTGATTCCCCACGTTACGGATCAGGGGCACGAGCAGCTTGATCTCCGGGGTATTGCCGCTCTTGGAGAGGCAGATGACCACGTCCTCCGGCCGGATCATGCCGAGGTCGCCGTGGATGGCGTCCGCCGCGTGCATGAAGACGGAAGGGGTGCCGGTGGAGTTCAAGGTGGCCACGATCTTGGTGGCCACCAGGGCGCTCTTGCCGATGCCGGTGAGGATCACGCGCCCCTTCCCCTCGTAAATAAGCCTCACGACGGCCTCGAAATCATCGTCGATGTAAGCCTCGAGGCCCATCACGGCCGTCGCCTCGTCGCGTATCACGCTCTTGGCTATCGCTTTAATGTCTATCATCATCTTTTATCCTGTTAGGTTTAAAAAAAAACGCCCGGCGCGAGAAAAATCGGGAAAAACGTTGCACCGTTCGATTATTGTCTCTACTTTTAAGGGGCAAAAGTATTATTTTTTACGTTTACGCGAAACGCGGGCGGAGATTTATTACGACAATTTTGCCTGAACAAAAAAATTAAGTTTTAAATTTGCACTCCCTTAACGAGAGGATAGTATCCGACAGGGGGGGAGTGACCTATCACAAGTATAACAAACAGTAATTAAAGGAGTGCAGACAGAACGCATTAGACACATGGGAACGCAAATTGATTTACACGCTAAGCTGAAAACGTATTTCGGGTTCGATCATTTTAAGGGCAACCAAGAGGAGATTATCAGGAACGTGCTGGACGGGAATAACACGTTTGTTTTGATGCCCACCGGCGGCGGCAAATCGCTGTGTTACCAGCTGCCGGCGCTGCTGCTGGAGGGCACGGCCATCGTCATCTCGCCCCTCATCGCGCTGATGAAGAACCAGGTGGACGCCATGCGCTCGTTTAGCGAGATGGAGGGGATCGCCCATTTCATGAACTCCTCCCTGGGCAAGATGGAGATCATGAACGTCAAGGACGACGTGACGAGCGGCAAGACGAAGCTGCTCTACGTCGCGCCGGAATCCCTGACGAAGGAGAGCAACGTGGAGTTCCTGCGGAAGATCAAGATCTCGTTTTTCGCCGTGGACGAGGCGCACTGCATCTCCGAGTGGGGGCACGATTTCCGCACGGAGTACCGGAAGATCCGCCCCATCGTCGAGCAAATCGGGCGGGCGCCCATCATCGCCCTGACGGCCACGGCCACGCCCAAGGTGCAGCACGACATCCAGAAAAACCTCGACATGCTGGACGCGCGCGTCTTCAAGTCCTCCTTCAACCGCCCGAACCTCTACTACGAGATCCGCCCCAAGCTCGACCCGACCAAGGACATCATCAAGTACATCAAGAACAACGAGGGCAAGTCGGGCATCATCTACTGCCTGAGCCGCAAGCGGGTGGAGGAACTCGCCGAGCTGCTCAACGTCAACGGCATCAAGGCCGCCGCCTACCACGCCGGCATGGACGCCATCACCCGCAGCACCAACCAGGACCGCTTCCTGATGGAGGAGGTGGACATCATCGTCGCCACCATCGCCTTCGGGATGGGCATCGACAAGCCGGACGTCCGCTTCGTCATCCACTACGACATCCCCAAGAGCCTCGAGGGCTACTACCAGGAGACCGGCCGCGCCGGCCGCGACGGGGGCGAGGGGATATGCATCACCTTCTACAGCTACAAGGACATCCAGAAACTGGAAAAATTCATGCAGGGCAAGCCCATCGCCGAGCAGGAGATCGGCAAGCAACTGCTCCTCGAGACGGTCTCCTACGCGGAATCCTCCCTCTGCCGGCGCAAGGTGCTGCTGCACTACTTCGGGGAGCACTTCCCGGAGGACAACTGTGGCTCGTGCGACAACTGCCTCTACCCGAAAAAAGAGTTCGAGGGGCAGGAATTCCTCCTCGACGCGCTCCACTGCATCCTCGAGGTCAAGGAAAAATTTAAAACCGACCACCTCGCCAACATCCTCGTCGGCGAGGGATCCTCGATGATCAAGGCTTACCGCCACAACGAGCTGGAATCCTTCGCGACCGGCGCCGACAAGAGCATCTCGTTCTGGAACATGGTCTTCCGCCGGGCGCTGGTCGCCGGGCTGATCGAAAAAGATATCGAGCAATACGGGGTGATCAAGTTGACCCCCGCGGGTCGCGAGTTCCTCAAGAAACCCAAAAAATTCATGTTGATGGAAGATCATAATTACGAGGAGTCCGAGGACAAACTCCACGAGAAAGGCGGGGTATCGGCGCTCGACAGCACGCTGTTCGCCATCCTGAAGGATCTCCGCAAGAAGATCGCCAAGAAACACAACCTCCCCCCTTACGTCATCTTCCAGGACCCGTCCATCGAGGACATGTGCATCCATTACCCCATCACGCTCGAGGAACTGGCCAACATCCAGGGGGTCGGCACCGGGAAAGCCCAGAAGTACGGGAGGGAGTTCATCGAGGTGATCAAGAAGCACGTCGACGACAACGAGATCGAGCGCGCGCAGGACATGGTCGTGAAAACCGTGGCCAACAAGTCAAAATTCAAGGTCTACATCATCCAGAACATCGACCGCAAGATCGACCTCGAGGACATCGCCCTCGCCGAGGGATTAACCTTCGAGGAGCTGATCAAGGAGATGGAGGCCATCGTCTTCTCCGGCACGAAGCTAAACATCGATTACTACATCGACCAGCTCCTCGACGACGAGCAACAGGAAGAGATCCTCGCCTATTTCATGGAAGCCAGCTCAGACAACATCACCGAGGCTTACGAGGAGTTCGGCGGCGACTACACCGAGGAAGACCTGCGCCTGATGCGCCTGAAATTTCACTCGAAGCACGGGAATTAAGCCTTGGCCACGCGCCGCCGCCAAGGGCTGACGGCCATGCGGGTGGTCGGGAGATCACACGAAGCACGTGGCATTTACGATCTGCAAAAAGCGCTACGCGCTTTCGTGTTTATAGCCGTGGGCTGATAGCCAGTCGTGGTCGGAAGATTATTTCCCCCGTAAGCGCATAGCGCTTATGCGTTTATAGCCGTGGCTGACAGGCCACGGTCAACGAGATATTCCATATCCGTGCGCCGCGTAGCGGTGCCGTTCATCACGAGGTGTATGTGACATGATTGCGGCACCGCTACGCGGCGCATGAGGAGGGACATTTCGTTGACCGTGGCCTGTCAGCCACGGCTATAAACGCATAAGCGCTATGCGCTTTTTGCAAATCGTAAACTCTATATGCGTCTTGTAGATCTTCCGACCACGACTGGGCAACGCCCCACGAATGGTCACCTGATGAATAATAAGCAGGCTGAAGGCCTGCGAGCCAATATAATACCATGCTATTGCTCACGCCCTTTCAGGGCTTGGTGAATAGTATGATTCGGTTCGTGGGGCGTTGCCCCACGCTATTGCTGGACACCCCTTCGGGGTTTTTGCATCTTCCGACCACTCGTGGGCTGTCAGCCCACGGCCGTCAAGTTAAGAGTTAACATTGGAGGACGCCGAAGGTGTCCAATCTGCATAACCTTAAGTTTGCAGTTGTAAAGACCGGGGTTAAATTTCTACTTTTGTTGTATAAAAGCGAAGATTTAACCGGCTGGCAGAAGTAAACTATCTGAATAACAAGACTTGTAAGTCTACCGGGGGAATAAGACTCCTGCCAGTCAAGCTGGGGATATCAAATAGAATCTGAGGTTTATCAACCCCCGGTGAAGCGAAGCGGGGGGATACAGGGATCCCTCTTTATTCTGAACTGCAAGCCAAGCGGAAGCCAAGAGCGCTGTAGCTACTGTCGGGCGAACTGTAACCGCGATCAGTCACGCGGCAATTGACAGCATTGTTGTACCAACTACCGCCCCGAAACACACGGGCGGAGCCAAACGAGGGGCCTAAAGGATTATTCTGTGCCGAGGCCGGATAGGGGCCATACCAGTCATGACACCATTCCCAAACATTCCCGTTCATGTCGTGTATCCCCAATTCGTTGGGCTGTTTTGTCCCCACGGGGTGAGTCTGCTCATCTGAATTATCATCAAACCACGCGACATTTCCGATAGAATTGCTCCCTGAATATTGGTAAGCCTTGCTTTGATTGCCGCCTCGTGCCGCGTATTCCCACTCGGCCTCGGTGGGCAAGCGATATTGCTTGCCGGTAGCGACGTTCAGGCGTTCGATAAATAGCTGGGCATCATCCCAGCTCATTTTTTCCACGGGAAGATTATCACCCTTAAAAAGCGACGGATTGTTATCCAGTAGCATTTCCCACTGCGCCTGCGTCACCTCGCATTTGCCGATGTAGAAACTGCTTACCGTTACCTCGTGAACCGCATTAGTAGCGCCCATCCGAAACGTGCCGCCCTGCACGAATACCATCTCAGGCTCGGCGGGATGACGTTGCGCGTCTGAATCGCAAGCCAAGCGGAAGCCAAGATTGTAGGAGCTAAAGTCGGGCAAACCGTAGCTGCGACTAACCACGCGACAATAGCCAGCATCGTAGTGCCAGCCACCGCCCCGCTTTACGCGGTAGGAGCCAGACGAGGCGCCTAAAGGATTATCCTGCGCCGAGTCTGGATAGGGGCCATACCAATCGTGACAACACTCCCAAACATTCCCGCTCATGTCGTGTATCCCCAACTCGTTAGGCTGTTTTGTCCCCACGGGGTGAATCTGGTTATCTGAATTATCCTCAAACCACGCGACATTTTCGATAGAATTGCTCCCCGAATATTGGTAGCCCCTGCTTTGGTTGCCGCCTCGCGCCGCGTATTCCCACTCGGCCTCGGTAGGCAAGCGATACTGCTTGCCGGTAGCGGCATTCAAGCGTTCGATAAACTCCTGAACATCATCCCAGCTCACGTAATACATGGGGTAGTTATCCCCTTCTCCTCTTAATGGTCCGTCAGGGTAAACTTTGTCTCGCCGTTGGTGAACGGTAGTTCCCATGACGAGTTTCCATTGCGCCTGCGTTACCTCGTATTTGCCCATGTAAAAACTGCTTACCGTTACCTCGTGAACCGGCACCTCGTCACTCTCCTCGCCCTCTTCCACGTCGGTACTGCCCATGCGGAACGTGCCACCCTGCACGAGTACCATCTCAGGCTCGGCGGGATGACGTTGCGCGTTGGCTTGCCCGCCACTTGTCGCGAGAATCGTGAACGCTGCCGCGGCAGCGATTGTCAAAAATTTCGTTTTCATGAGCTTCTTGTTTTCACGTTTGTCCTGAAAATCTTACTTGTTAGTCATTTCTCGCCCGCTTTTGATAAAACCTCCCCCCCCTATTCCGGGCTGCAAGCCAGGCGGAAACCAAGAAAGTTATAGCCATACTCGGGTAAACTGCGGCGGCGAAAGGCCACGCGGCAATACACCCCGGCGCCGCTCCAGCTATTGCCCCGGAACACGCGGGCGGGGCCTGACGAGGCGCCCCGGGGATCCTGTTGCGCCGACGCGGGATAAGGGCCATAGAAGTCGTGACACCACTCCCAGACATTCCCGTTCATGTCGTGTATCCCCAGTTCGTTGGGTTGTTTCGTCCCCACGGGGTGAGTCCGGTCGCCCGAGTTATCCTCGACCCACGCGATATTTTCAGCGGCATTACCCCCCGCGTACCGGTACCCCTTGCTTTGATTGCCGCCTCGTGCCGCGTATTCCCACTCGGCCTCGGTGGGTAAGCGATATTGCTTGCCGGTGGCGGCATTCAAGCGCTTGATAAAGAGCTGGACGTCATTCCAGCTCACCTGTTCCACGGGAAGATGATCACCCTTGAAGTTCGACGGTTTGTTGTCCATTAGCGCCTCCCACTGCACCTGCGTCACCTCGAACTTGCCCATGTAAAAACTGCTTATCGTTACCTCGTGAACCGGCAACTCGTCCTCGCTCTCGTCCTCGGTCCCTTCCACGTCGACGCCGCCCATGCGGAACGTGCCGCCCTGCACGAGTACCATCTCCGGCTCGGCAGGATGACGTTGCGCGTTGGCTTGCCCGCCACTTGTCGCGAGGATCGCGAACGCTGCCACGGCAGCGATTGTCAAAAACTTTGTTTTCATGAACTTCTCTTTTTTACGTTTGTTCGAATATCTTACTCGTTAGTCATTTCTCACTCGCCTTTGGCAAAATCTCCCCGCTCTATTTTGAACTGCAAGCCAGGCGGAAGCCAAGAATATGGTTGCTATCGCCGGGCGCATAGTCGTCGCGATAAGCCACGCGGCAATAGTCGGCATCGTTGATCCAGCTACCGCCCCGATCCACGCGGTTGAAGCCGGACGAGGTGTCTAAAGGATTATCCCGCGCCGGGGTCGGGTAGAGGCCATACTTATTGTGACACCACTCCCAAACATTCCCGCTCATGTCGTGTATGCCCAACTCGTTGGGCTGTTTTGTCCCCACGGGGTGAGTCGTGTCATCCGAATTATCCACAAACCACGCGACATTTCCAATAGAATCGCTCCCCGAATACCGGTAACCCTTACTTCGATTGCCGCCTCGCGCCGCGTATTCCCACTCGGCCTCGGTGGGCAAGCGATACTGCTTGCTGGTGGCGGCGTTCAAGCGCTTGATAAAGAGTTGGACGTCATCCCAGCTCACTTGTTCCACGGGAAGATCATCACCCGTGAAATTCGACGGGTTGTTACCCATGAGCGCCTTCCATTGCGCCTGCGTCATCTCGTACTTGCCCATGTAAAAACTGCTTACCGTTACCCCGTGAACCGGCACCTCGTCACCCTTCCCGCCCTCTTCCACGTCGATACCGCCCATGCGGAACGTGCCGCCCTGCACGAATACCATTTCAGGCTCGGCGGGATGACGTTGCGCGCTGGCGTGCCCGCCTGTCGCGAGGATAGCGGACGCTGCCACGGCAACGATTATCAAAAACTTTGTTTTCATGAACTTCTCCTTTTTACGTTTGTTCGAATATCTTACTTGTTAGTCATTTCTCGCCCGCCTTTGGCAAAACTTCCCCTACTCCGCGCTGTAAACCAAGCGGAAGCCAAGATAGTTGTAGGCATTGACAGGCGATCCGTTGTTGCGATAAGCCACGCGGCAATCGGCGGCCTCGCCATCCCAACCGCCGCCCCGGTTCACGCGGAGGGTGCCTGACGAGGCGCCTGAAGGATCACGTTGCGCCGAGTCTGGATAAGGCCCGTACCAGTCATGACACCACTCGTACACGTTCCCGCTCATGTCGTGTATGCCCAGTTTGTTGGCCATTTTCGTGCCGACAGGGTGAGTTTTATTACCCGAATTGTCGATAATCCACGCGACATCTTCAAAAGAATCGCTTCCCGAATACGAGTAGCCCTCGCTTTGATTGCCGCCTCGCGCCGCGTATTCCCACTCGGCCTCGGTGGGCAAACGATATCGCTTGCCGGTAGCGCTATTCAAGCGTTCGATAAATACTTGGACCTCCTCCCAGCTCACTTGTTCCACGGGAAGATCATCACCCTTGAACTCCGACGGGTTGTCGTTCATTAGCGCTTTCCATTGTGCCTGCGTTACCTCGTACTTGCCCATGTAAAAGCCACTTACCGTCACCTCGTGAACCGGTAATTCGTCGTCGTCGCCCCCCTCTTCCTCGCTGGCGCCGCCCATCTGGAACGTGCCGCCCCGCACGAATACCATCTCAGGTTCGGCAGGATGACGTTGCGCGTTGGCTTGCCCTCCACTTGTCGCGAGTACCGTGAATGCTGCCACGGCAACGATTGTCAAAAAACTTATTTTCATCGTTCTTGTTTTTACGTTCGTCTTGGAGATTCACTCGTTAGTCATTCTCGCTTGTTATCCATGATACCTCGACCTATTTTCACTTCCTTCTTAACACGGCGGTATTGGTTTCGTGACACCGTCGTGTTGCTCCCGAGGTTTAGATCTCGCTATCGAGAGGTTTAGATGTCTCGCTCGAGAGATCTAAATGTCTCGAAACAGAGATCTAAACCTCTCGAGCGAGACATTTAGATCTCTCGGAAGAGAGGTTTAGATCTCTCGATGTAGGCACCGCCGTCTCCTATGGCAGAAATACATTTCACTTCTTGACAAGTGACTCTGCAGAAACAAATTGCGCCTTACCAAGGGCTGACTTTAACGCCTCGGACTCGGTGAAGCGAACCGTCAGTTTCTTCACCCGCGCGGCCGTTACCTCCGCTTTCGTGTCGGCGCCCTCGCAATGAGCCGTCAGGCGGAAACTGCCCAGGTCGCCCAACTGGACGGTTTTGCCGTCGAGCAAGGCCGCGATAACTACCTTGAACAATTGCCCGATGGCAAATTCCGCCTCCTTCGGGTTGAGCGTCGTCTCGTCAGCCAAGAGTTTGGCCACTTCTTTTTCCTTCAATAATCCCATGCTTCTCAACACGAGATACCACTTCTGGGGCAGCGTGAGATCCGACGGGTTCCCATGCTTGATTTTGTTGTACAATAACGTCATAGTTCTGGATTTAGCGCGTGTGACATATCATTTAAAACTCGAAAGGCCGCGGTTAGCATGACACGAGACTCCAGTAACGTGCTATCGTTACCAAAACCCGGGAAGGCGATATGTTTATTTATCCGCATCATGTTTACATTACGATCATTAACTCTATTACAATCCATTTCTCCCGCTTGCAAATGTATGCGAGACTTTCGACTTAAACAAGCGTGACCGGATTTTTTTTCCACGAATACCCCCGGCATCCCCCGTTCGTAATTCGTAATTCGTCATTCGTAATTAAAAAAAACCTTCCCATTTTTCCCCCCGTGCGTTTTTTGTGTTACTTTTGTCCCCCGGTTATAAAATCTAAAAAATTAGACGCATGTTAAAAGAGATCTTATCCATTTCCGGGAAACCGGGGCTGTACAAAATGGTCAACACCGCCACCCACCTCACCGTGGTCGAATCGTTACAGGACGGCAAGCGCCTCCCCGTTTACTCCAACACCAAGATCATCACCTTGAATGACATCACCATCTACACGAACGACGGGGATATGCCTTTAAAGGAGATCTTCAAGCGCGTCTTCGACAAGGAGAACGGCGGCCCCGCCCTCTCCCACAAGGAGTCCGCGGCGGCCATCACCAACTACATGGAGGAAGTCGTGCCCGAATACGATCACGACCGGGTCTACTTTTCCGACATGAAGAAGATGATCCAGTGGTACAACATCCTGCTGGAAAAAGGGCTGTTGCATTTCGAGGAAGAGGAACAACCCCGGGCAGAAGCGGTCGAGGGGACGGAACCGGCCGCCGAGGTAGCCCCCGGCGAGGAATAACCTCCCGCGACGGGCGACCTTCCCCGTCAGGAATCGCGACACGAACGCCATGCCTAACTCATTTTTCAGGTTCAAACAATTCGTTATCCACCAGGAGCGCTGCGCGATGAAGGTGGGTACCGACGGCGTGTTGCTGGGAGCGTGGGCCGACCTCGACCGGGCGACGAGCATCCTCGACGTCGGGAGCGGGAGCGGGTTGATCGCCTTGATGGCAGCCCAGCGCGCCCCCGCGGCCATCGTCCACGCGGTGGAGATCGACGAGGAAGCCTGCGCGCAAGCGCGGGAGAACATCGCCGGTAGCCCCTGGCCCGACCGGGTGCTCGTCTTCGAGGGCGCCATCCAGCAGTTTCAACCGGCGCGCCACTACGACGCGATCCTCTGCAACCCGCCCTTCTTCGTCCGTTCCACCCCCAGCCCGCGGGCGGAAAAAAATATCGCCCGCCACTGCGAGACGCTCACCCACGAGGAGTTATTAGAGGTCGCCCGTCGACTGCTCGCGCCGGGAGGTTCCCTCCAGATCATCCTGCCCGTCGCCGAGGCGGAACGCTTCATGCAGCACGTCGCCGACCGGCAATGGCACGTCAACAAGATCGCCCCCGTGCTCCCCACCCCGGAAAAGGCCCCCAAGCGCGTCCTGCTCCTCGTCGCGCGGGAGGAGACGCCCGCCCGCGAGGAGACGATCATCATCGAAACCAGCCGGCACCACTACCACGAGAGCTACCTGAAGTTGACCCGCGATTTTTACCTGCACGCCTGATCGTCAACGATAAAACCCCCTCGCCCGTCAACTTTAAACCTATGTATAGAAAACATTAACGAACTCTTAACGCATCGGCGCCCCGTTTTGCCCTACCTTTGCGACATAAAGTTAAAGACACAGTTTTTTTTTCATAAGTTTGTATGTTTAGGTTAGTAGTTAGTTTTAAGAGACCGCCCCATCGGTCTCTTATTTTTTTTCCCTATTTTTATCCCCGCGAATAAAACGAAAAAATCATGCAAGAGCAAGTAGCCATTGGAATCGACATCGGGGGCACCAACACCGTCATCGGCCTGATCACGGCGGGAGGCAAGTGCCTCGCGGAAGAGTGCATCAAGACGGAGGAATACCCTCTCATGGAGGATTTTATCGAGCGAATACACGCGATCGGCCGCGAGCGAAGCGCCGCCCTGAACCTCTCCCTCGCGGGCGTGGGCATCGGCGTGCCGACCGGCAACAGCGACAACGGCACCTTCAACGCGAGCAACTTGCCGTGGCGGGGGGTCATCCCCGTCGCCGCCCTCTTCCGCGAGCGGTTTAACCTGCCCGTCTTCGTGGTCAACGACGCCAAGGCGGCCGTCCTCGGGGAGATGAGCTACGGGGGAGCCAGGGGGATGAAGGACTTCGTGATCATCACGCTGGGCACCGGACTGGGGTGCGGCATCGTCATCAACGGCGAGCTGGTGCACGGCCACGACGGGTTTGCCGGCGAGCTGGGCCACACGATCGTGACGCCCGGCGGGAGGGCCTGCGGCTGCGGCAGGCGCGGCTGCTTGGAGACCTACGCGTCGGCCACGGGGATCAAGCGCACGGCCATCGAACTACTGGCCACGGAGATAGACGACAGCCCGCTCCGGAAAATACCCTTCGCGGACATCGGTTCCAAGATGATCGCCGAGGCCGCCGGTCAGGGCGATCCCATCGCGATCAAAACGCTGCGCTACACGGGAGAGGTGCTGGGATTGGCCCTCGCCAACCTGGTGGCGATCATCCGCCCGGAGGCGATCTTCCTGCAAGGCGGGGCCGCCAGGGCCGGGGCGCACTTCCACGACGCCGTCAACCGGGCGATGGACGAGAACCTCCTCTTCCTTTACAAGGGGAAAATTTCCACCCGCTGCTCCGCGTTTTCCAACGGGGCGACCGTCGGGGCGGCAGCCCTCGTGTGGCGGGCGCTAAAATAAATTATGAATTAATGCCCTTTACTTAAGGGCTGAAGGCCCGTTCAGCAATACTGCGGGATACCGCCCAATGCGGTCAAGTTAAGGAATAAGGTGCTCTGAAAGAGCACTAAGCAATAGCGTAGGGCAACGCCCTACGAATAGTCACCCGATAGATAGCAAGCAGGCTGAAAGCCTGCAAGCCTGCAAGCCAATACAATACCATATGATACTACACTATTGCTTACGCCCTTGCAGGGCTTGGTGAATAGCATGATCCGGTTCGTGAGGCGGTGCCCAGTCGTGGTCGGAAGATTATTTCCCCCGTAAGCGCATAGCGCTTTCGTGTTTATAGTCGTGGCTGACAGTCCAGTCGTGGTCGGAAGACTTTTTAGGCCGTGTTGTCTACTAGTATTCAACATATTATTATGGTGCAGGCAGGTTAAGTTTACTCAAATCGCCGCCGGTACGCGCCACGGCGATAGCGAGGATGACGTCCTGTAGCTCCATTTCCATCCTTCGCCTGGCCGTTTTATAGCCGATGTTATTTTCTTTTTTATAGATCATGATCAACATGGCGACGATCAAGGGTCAACTGCTCGCCACGCTGGACACGGCAGCGGCGCGAAGTTCCGTCGACGCGGCGCGAGCCTCCCTCCGGCAGGCGCGGGACGCTTACGATCGACTCTCGACACTGCACGACGCAGGCAGCATCCCCGACATCAAGTTCGTGGAAACGGAAACCGGACTTCAGCAAGCCCAATCCTCGCTTGCCAAGGCGGAGAAAAACCTCGCCGACTGCCAGCTGTACGCGCTGCGCGCCGGCGTGATTGCAGAGCGTTCCATCGAACCCGTCGCCAACGCCATGCCGGGCATGGTTGCCTTCAAGCTGATTACGGTGGACGAAATAGACGCCAAGATTGCCGTCCCCGAAAACGAAATCGGCAGCATATTCCTGAAGCAGGAAGCCCTTATCGAAGCGACGGCGCTTGGCGGCGAACGCTTTACGGGGAAAATCGAAACCAAAGGCGTCGGTGGATAACCGGAATTTGAAGCGGTTGAAAGAATAATTACTTCGTAGGCGCAACGCCGAAAGTTTCCTTGTAAACTCTGGAAAAATGCGACAGGTTTTTAAACCCGACTTCATAACAGACCTCCGATACCTTCCTGTTCTCATTTTTGATTTTCGATTGGGCGACTTCGAGACGCTTCTGTATAATCCATTTTTGCGGGGACAGGTTGCTCAGCTTTTTGAAATCGCGCTTGAATGTGGCAAGGCTTCTGCCGGTGAAGTTTGCCATGTCTTCCGGCGAAAGGTCGTACATGTAGTTTTCGTTGAGATAGTCGAGGATATCGATTTTCCACGGCGCGGAGAAGTCGAACAGGGCGGAATAGAAACTCTTGTCCGTGTTGAGCAGGCAATAGACGCCTTCGATCATTTTGAGCTTTATCAGTTCTTCCGTGGGCGATACCGGCGAATCGAAGTAGGGCGTCATCGACTCGAAAAGGCTGACGATGTCGGGGCGACGGGCGGGAAGTTTATAGAAACTGAACTTATGACGCCGGGC
>JAISAV010000272.1 GCA_031266545.1 Odoribacteraceae bacterium
AGGGTGGCCCGCTCGATGACGGTGCCGCGGGGCACCTCGATCTTCAGGACGCGGGAGAGGGGCGGGTTCGTGACGATCATGTAGACGTCGCCCGTCTGGCGGTCGCGCGTGTAGTAGCCCCATTTCTGGGGCTTGAAGGGGGCGTTCTCGCGGGCGTAGATCGCCTCGCCGTTGACGCCCATCCAGCGGCCGACCTCGCGGGCGATCGTTTTTTCCTCCTCGCGGATGCTGCCGTCGCCGCGCGGCCCGAAGTTCAGCACGAAGTTGCCGTTCATGGAGACGGCGGCGGCGATCATGTCGATGATCTCGAGCGAGTTCTTGACGTGGCCGCGCCACTCGGCGTGGTAGCCCCACTGGTTTTCCGGGACGGTCATCACGCACTCCCAGTCGTTCTCGGGCATGGCGTCGGGGAGGCTTCGTTCCCAGCCCTGCTCGTAGTCGCCCATCAGTTGCTTGTTGGAGTCGAAGTGGCGCGCGCCGAGGTCGTCCACGCGGAGGCGGCTGCCGGAGATGATGCCGGGGTTCAGGCGTTTCATCAGCAGGGAGAGGTCCCACGTGATCTCCCCGTGCTTCACCACGGAGGGATCCCACGTGCCGTCGTACCAGAAGCCCTTGACGGTGGGGTAGCGAGTCATCAGCTCCTCCACCTGGTTGTTCATGAAGTCGCGGTAACGGAAGAAGGCGAGGCTGTCGGCGGCGTTCCTGATGCTCGAGCGCCAGTCGGGGTGGTGCCAGTCGATGATCGAGTAGTAGAAGTAGACGTCGATCCCGGCGTCGTTGTACGCCTTGACGTACTCGCCGAGCAGGTCGCGGCCGAAGGGGGTGGCGGCCACGGTGTAATCCGTGTAGGCGCTCGGCCAGAGGCAGAAGCCCTCGTGGTGCTTGGTGGTGATGACGGAGTATTTAACGCCCATCTCCTTGGCGATGCTCGCCCACTCGCGGGCGTCGAAGGCGGGGAGGCTGAACTGCCGCGCCAGCGCGACGTAGTCGGCGTCGGGGATCCGCGCGCCCGACTTGATCCACTCGGCGGCGCCGCCGATGTACTTGCCGTTCCAGAAGCCGCCGGGGATGGAGTAGAGGCCGAAGTGGATGAACTGGCCGAGGCGGTTGTCGCGCCAGCGTTGCATCTCCGCGTCGTCGCGCTTGCCGGTTCGCTCTGCCCCGTATTTCAGGGGGATCTTTTCCGTCGACTGCGCGACGACGCCCGCGCTCGCGGTGGCGAGGAGGGCGCATAATAAAAGGTGTCTTATTTTCATGTTGATCGTGTTTTAACAAGGGCGCGGGGATTAAAATCCCCAGTGCTCCTTCTCGTTTTTTAAGGTGCCGGCTTCCCCGGCCTTGTATTCTCTCGTGAAATTCCACTCCACTTGATCCTCGTACCGCTGCCCGTCGCGCTCGACGATGGCGGTGATCACGTTCTTGCCGGCGTCCAGCGTGACGTTGTCGATCAGGTAGTGCACCGGCGTGAACCCCTCGCGCGCGCCTTCCAGCGGCCGGCCGTTCAGCAGGACGCGCGGCGTGCCGACGTTGGAGTAGACGGTGATCGTCGTCACCCGCTTTTCGCGCTCCACGAGGCGGCGCTGGGTGATGTAGAGGACGGGGTCGGCGCTCCAGTTGGCCTTGTACCAGTAGTAGGAGTCTTTCTTGATCTTCCGGTCGAAGGTGACCAGCCCCTTCATGTTGCGCGCCTCCACGCCCCCGCGTGCCCACATGGGGACGGCGAAGTCGAACATGTTCCACAGGTAGGAGGCGATGATGTAGGGGTGTCGCGCGATGATGCCCCACTGGTACTCGTGGGTGGCGGTCTGGAAAGTCTCCGGGTAGAAGGGGGCCGTCCAGTTGAGCGACTCGCCGAGGTGCTCGGTTTGGTGGTGGATGTTGGCGTCCGCGCCGTACTCGGTGAGCATGAATTTATGATCGGGGAAGCGTTGCTCGAGGTCTTCAATCCAGGGCTTGATGTCCTTGATTTTTCGCTCGTACCAGCCGAAGTAGCGGTTCATGCCCTGTATGTCCGCGTTGCCGTTCACGGGATGTTCCATGTGGCCGTAGCCGTTCACGGCGGCCGTGTAGCGTCCCGGGTCCTCGGTCTTGGCGAGGTCGTGCAGCTCGCGGGTGAGCGCCGCCGTGTAGGCGTGCGGCTTGTAGACCTCGTTGTGCAGCCCCCACGCGTAGATGGAGGGGTGGTTGAAGTTCTGGCGTACCAGCTCGCGGAGCTGTTCCTTGGCGTTCTCTCGCTCGGCGCCCGTGACGCGGTTCACGAAGGGGATCTCCGCCCAGACGATCAGGCCGAGGGTGTCGCAGCGGGCGTAGACGTGCTCCGCCTGCTGGTAGTGGGCGAGGCGGACGGTGGTCGCGCCGATGTCCATGATCGTGGCGAGGTCGTGGTCGTGGTGCTCGTCGCGCAGGGCGCTGCCCAGCTCCCACCAGTCCTGGTGGCGCGTCACGCCGTACATCGGGTAGCGCTTC
Source organism: Odoribacteraceae bacterium (assembly GCA_031266545.1). Classification (GTDB taxonomy): domain Bacteria; phylum Bacteroidota; class Bacteroidia; order Bacteroidales; family Marinifilaceae; genus JAIRKS01. The sequence continues at coordinate 2,467 of JAISAV010000272.1, forward strand.
CCGTTGAGGAAAAAGCCCTCGCCCGCGCGGATCTCGTAGGAGCGGAGGCCCAGCGGTTGCACCACCTCGTCCAGCACCTCGTCGCCGGACTTGACGCGCACCACCACCTTGTAGAGGTAGGGATCCGGGCGGCCGTTCCACAGCCGCGGGTGTTGCACGCGCAGTGACTGTTCCAGCGCCTGCACCCCGTCCGGGGAGAGGGCGGCGGGCGACTCGCGGCGGGCGACTTGCTTGCCCAGGTGGTCGTAAACGGCCGTCTCCAGCGTCACGAGGCGCATCGCGGTCTCCGCGTTTTCCAGCTTGACCTTCACGGAGAGATCGGCCCGCCTCGTCGACACGTCCCGCTGGGAGATGTAGACCCCCGGCGAGGCGTGATCCGTGACGGCGACGTGCACCGGCCCCGTCACGACCAGCCACACGGGCCGGTAGACGCCCCCGTACACGCCAAACAGGCTATGATTGACCGGGATGACGTCCGGGCGGGCGGCGTTGTTCACCCGCAACAGTAGCTCGTTCTCCTCGCCGTATTTCAGCAGCGCCGAGAGGTCGAAGGCGAAGGCCGAGTAGCCCCCGCGGTGGTTGCCCGCCCACTCGCCGTTGACATGGAGGTCAGCCACCTGTCCGACCCCCTCGAAGCGGAGGAAGATCGCCCGGCCGCGCCACGATTCGTCGACGCGGAAGCGCTTGCGATAGTACGCCTCGCCGGCGTAGAAGGCGTCGTGCTGGAGTTGCATGTCGCGCGCGTTCCACGTGTGCGGGATCTCGACCGCCTCCCAGCCCTCGTCTTGAATGGCGGGAAGCTCGCCGGCGGCGAAGGGGCCGCGCTTGAATTGCCAGCCCTCGTTGAACGACCGCGTCAAGCGGCCGCCGGCCAGAGCGCCCGTCCCGCACGCCAGCACGAGGAGAAGCGCGAGTAATCGTTTTCCTGTCATCATCGTCATACAAGGTTAACGGGAGACGCGCCCGGAGGCGTCCCCCTTCATTAATTTCTCGACCTCGTCGACGGTCACGAGGTTAAAGTCGCCGTAAATCGTATGCTTCAGGCAAGAGGCGGCCACCGCGAAGTTCAACGCCTTGAGGTCATCCCCCGCGTAGGTCAACAAGCCGTAGATCAAGCCGCCCATGAAGGAGTCGCCGCCGCCCACGCGGTCGACGATGTGGGTGATGTCGTAACGCGCGGACTCGTGCAGGCGCTGGCCATCGTAGAGCACCCCGCCCCACGTGTTGTGGTTGGCGTTGATCGAGCCGCGCAGGGTGATGATCACCTTCTTCGCCGCCGGGAAGCGGGTCATCAACTGGCGGCAGACCGACTCGAAGGCCGCCGCCCGCACCTCGCCCCCGGTGGCCGTCGCGTCGAAGCCCTCCGGCTTGATGCCGAAGACCATCTCCGCGTCCTCCTCGTTGCCGAGGATCACGTCGCATCCCTCCACCAGCGCCGGCATGACGTCGGGGGCTTTCTCGCCGTATTTCCACAGGTTCTTCCGGTAGTTCAGGTCGCAGGAGACCGTCAGTCCCGCCGCCCGCGCCGCCCGGATGGCTTCCAGGCAAGCGTCCGCCGCTCCCCGCGAGAGCGCGGGCGTGATGCCCGTCCAGTGAAACCACGAGGCCCCCGCGAAGACCTCCTGCCAGTCCACCATGCCCGGCTCGATCTCCGCGATCGAGGAGCGCGAGCGGTCGTAGATCACCTTGCTGGCCCGCGCCACCGCGCCCGTCTCCAGGAAATAGATGCCCAGGCGCTCGCCCCCGCGCAGGACGCGGGAGGTGCCCACGCCGTGCTTTTGCAACTCCATGAGGCAGGCGCGGGCGATGTCGTTGTCCGGCACGCGGGTCACGAAATCCACCGGGATCCCGTAGTTGGCCAGCGAGACGGCCACGTTAGCTTCCCCACCGCCAAACGTGGCCGTGAACTCTTTCGCTTGGCTGAAACGTAAATAACCGGGAGTCGCCAAGCGCAGCATGATCTCCCCGAATGTCACTACTCGATTCATCTTTTTGTATTTTTCCCCGGCGGCGGGGGCGTGTTACTTGTTTATCTCTACTTCCAGCGGGTTTTTCAACTTCGTCAACTCGTCCGCCACGTGTTGTTGCCACGCGTCGGGGGTCTCGATCCCGCCCTTGCTCCAACCCGTGCCGGCGTAATAGACGCAAGGAGCGTCCGGCGCGTAACCGACGATGCCGGCGAGGTGTCCCTCGACCCGCTCGATCCCCTTGACCCCGGAGGGGAAGAGGAGGGCCACGGCCGTGTGGCCGTTGTCGTCGTCGTTGTCGTTATTTCGCGGTTCCCAGTAGGCGACGACGCCGTTCTCCGCGTCCGTCCACATCGTGCCCTCGCCCTCGCGCAGCACGATACCGGCGGCCACGTCCATCGCGGCGGCGTTCTCGTAACGCTCCTCGACCCGGTTAAAGCGGGAGTTCGCGTCCAGCGTGATCAGGCGACGCTCGGTCACGACGCTCCCCCCGACGGCGTAAGGCGCGTAGGTCAGCTCGAAGGAGAGGCGGAGGGGGCCTTGATCCACGATGTTGTAGGCCATGAAGTTATTCCCCAGCACGAGGGCGCCGTCCACGAGCGGGGCCATCGCGCCCGCCCCCAGCGTCCGCCCCACCTTGTAGCAGTCCAGGCCGTGGCCGTGATCCCGGTGGTAGTCGCCCGTGGCATACCAGTCGTCCAGCACCAACTGGCGCGAGGATTTCACCCACGCGTCAATCCCGTTGCTGATCTCCCCGGTGGCCTCCAGCGCCGGGCCGTACACGCGGAAGGCGACCAGCGCGTTTTCCCACGCGAAGTCGTCGTAACGCTCCGGCACGAATCGCCCGAAGACTTGCCGCGCGTATTCCGCCGGCGCGCCCCGCAGCATCATGTACGCGGAGGTGGCCCCGGGAGCGGCCGAGGCCTGGAAAATGATCGATCGCGGCGTCCCGTCGCCGCCGTAAAGCACCTGTGACGGCAGCTCGAAGCCCTCCGCGTCCGTGATGATTACCCCCGTGGCGGTCCAGCCGGCGTATCGCGCCGCCACCTCCTGCCACGGGATCTCGACCGTCTCCTTCTCGCGGGGGAGTTCCGTGGTGTTCTTCACCGTGATGGTGATCACCTGCTTTTTCGCGCAACCGGCCAGCGTCAATCCCGCCAGCAGCCAACAATAATAATGTAGTTTCATGATCTATTCTTTAGAGGTTATTATGCTTGTTCGTCATCGCAAATCCTGCTGGGAGACGGCGTCCATGTCCCCGTAATCCTGGTTTTCCCCGGCCATGCCCCATATAAACGTGTAGTTAGAGGTGGCGCAGGCCGAGTGGATCGACCACGCGGGGGAGATCACGGCCTGCTCGTTCTTCATCCAGAGGTGGCGGGTCTCGTCCACGGCGCCCATGAAGTGGCATACCGCCTGGTTGTCGGGCAGCTCGAAGTAGAAGTAAGCCTCCATGCGGCGCTCGTGGGTGTGGGGCGGCATCGTGTTCCAGACGCTGCCCGGCTTCAGCTCCGTCATGCCCATCTGCAACTGGCAGGTGGGCAACACCTGCGTCACGAGCAGGCGGTTGATCACCCGGTGGTTGCTCTCCTCGAGGGTGCCCATCTCGACCACCACCGCGTCGTCGCGGGTGACCTTCTTGTCCGGGTACGCGCGATGCGCCGGGGCGGAATTAAAATAAAAACGCGCCGGGCACGCCGGGTCGAGGCTGGAAAAGCGCGCCGCGCGGTCGCCGCGGCCGACGTACAAGGCCTCCTTGCAACGCAAGGCGTGGGGATGCCCGTCCACCTCCACGATCCCGTCTCCCCCCACGTTGATGACGCCCAGCTCGCGGCGCCCGAGGAAAAAGGGCGACCGCAAGGGCGGTATGGAGGCCAGCTCCAGCGTCTCCTTGACCGGCACGGCGCCCCCCACGATCAGCCTGTCGTGCAGGGTATATACCAGGTTAATCTCGTCCGCCGCCATCAACTTTTCGATGAGGAACTCCCGCCTCAGGCGGCTCGTGTCGTAGCTTTTCGCGTCTTCCGGGTGGGAAGCGTAACGCGTCTCGTAATTTTGTTTCATGTTGTCCTATTTTATATGATCACCATCCTAAGGATTTTAGGAAGCAAATGAACGAATTTTCAAAAACAAAAACAACTAAAAACCCGCTCTTTTCAAATTAGAATTTGCTCGCAAGAGATGGGCCACCCGCCCGCTCGCGAATAAAGGCGAGGAGGAGGCCCGCGTCGCCGGGGGAAAACCACGTGATCTCGTCGTCGCGGCGAAACCACGTGAGTTGCTTCTTGGCGTAGCGGCACGTGTCGCGCTTGATCAGGCGGATGGCCTCGTCGCGGGAGATTTTCCCGTCGAAGTGGTCGAACCACTCCTTGTATCCTACCGTGTTGAGCGCATTCAGGTGGCGGCGGGGGTACAGGCCGCGCGCCTCCTCTTCCAGCCCCGCCGCCACCATTTGATCTACGCGGCGGTGGATGTTCTCGCGCAGTTCCCCCGCGTCCCGCGTCAGGCCGATCTTCACGATGGAGAAATCCCTCGGCTTCCGCCGGCCGGTGCGCAGGGAGGAATAGGGTTTGCCGGTCGTCAGGCAGATCTCGACGGCGTGCATCACCCGGCGCGCGTTCTTCAAGTCCACCTCGCGGTAAAAGGCGGGGTCTAAAGCGTGCAACAACGCGCGCAGCGACTCGATGCCCTCCCGCTCGTGCAGGCGCGTGACCGAGGCGCGTATTTCCGGGTCGACGTCCGGGATCTCGTCCATCCCGCGGCACACCGCGTCGATGTAGAGCATCGACCCGCCCACCATCAATACCACCTCGCGGCGGGCGAAAAGCTCCTCGAGGCACGCCAGCGCCTGCCGCTCGAACTCCCAGCAGTTGTAGTAGCGCTCCACGGGAATCGCCCGGACAAAAAAATGAGGAACTGCCGCCAGCTCTTCCGGGCCGGGCGCGGCAGTTCCTATACACATTTCCTCGTAAACCTGTCGAGAATCACACGAGAGGATGACCGTGTCGAGGGCGCGGGCCAGCTCGACGCCGACGCTCGTTTTTCCCACCCCCGTCGGCCCCAGGAGCACGACCAGCGTCCCATGCGTGCCGGGCGAGAGCGACATGCCTACAAGCGGTCGATGTAATCGTCCAGGCTCTCGTACTTCTCCCCGCCAAACTCGTCGTCGTAGTTGCCGTCCTGGCGATCCTCGTCCTCGTAACCGTCGTTCTCGAACTCGTCCATGAAGCTGTTGTCGTAGTCATCATCGCCGTACTCCTCGGTCGTCCCCTCGAAGTCCCAGTCTTCCTTGTCGGCGTTGTACGAGAACTGCTCCGGGATCTTGCCCGCGCACGAGATGCACACCGGCATGATGTCCGAGGAGTCGCGGATGTACTCCCCGGCGTACTCCACCCTGAAGTAGCGGTTGGCAAAAAAATCGAACACGTATTCCAGCTCCAAACACCCGGGCTTGACCACGTTGCTGATCTCGGTGTTGTCCATCACGAGCGTGTCACTTTCCTCCTCTTCCGCGGCGGTCATGTCCATCAGCGCGATCTCTTTCTGGCGGTTGCCCAGGCGGTCGAGCGTGAAGAACGAGGCCATCTGCGCGTTATCGTAGCCCAGGGTCTCCACCAGCTTGTCATGAAACTGCTGAAAAGTCTGGTTGCCACCGATGGCTATCTCACACCTGAAATCAGAATTATCCGGCAGGCTAATTTCAAACTTGTAATCCATATCTCATTTTGTCTTTTAAAATAGTTCGTTAAACCGCGGCAAATGTAAGAAAAAAAACTAACCCGCAAGACCCCGTCATCACAAAAGATACGCCCCCCCGGGTTAGAGGGGCGCTGGCCCGTCACCCCCCGCCCCGTCGCGAAAAGCGGTGGGGGTGACATGGAAACGGGCCTTGAACGCCTTGCCAAAGTACTGGATGGAGTTGAAGCCCGCCTGTTCGGCCACCTCCGCGACGGGGAGGTCCGGGTGGCGACGGAGGAGGGAAGCGGCCCGTTTGAGGCGCATGGTGATGATCAGGTCGTTGGGCGTTTGCCCGGTGATCCCCTTGATCTTGACGAAGAGCGCCGTACGCGAGAGCGAGACCTCGCGGCAGAGGAACGTCACGTTCAGTTTCGGGCTGTTGACGTGTTCCTCGATCAGGCGCAGTATCTTCGCGATGAATTGCTCGTCCATCGAGTTGGTGGTGATGCTCTTCACCGAGGGGAGTTGTCCCGCGAAGAATTTCTCGCGCAGGATCTCCCGGTTCCGGAGCAGGTTGTCGCACCGCGCAAGGAGCAGGTTGACGTGAAACGGCTTGTGGATGTAGTCGTCGGCCCCGCACTCGAGTCCCTTGATGGCCTGCTCGGCGGTGGTCAGCGACGTGAGTAGGACGACGGGGATGTGGCAGGTCTCGAAGTTGCCCTTGATCTTCTCGCACAGCTCGTAGCCGGTCATGATGGGCATCATGACGTCACTGACCACGAGGCCGGGTTGGCGCACGGCCTTCTGCCAGCCTTCCTCGCCGTTCGCGGCCTCCTCCACGCACCAAGAGCGGGAGAAAATGGCGACGAGCATTGCCCGCAACTCCTCGTCGTCCTCCACGATCAGTACGCTGGCGATGGGACAGGCGGGCGGCGGCGGGGCCTCCTCACCCGCGACGGGCTGCGGGAGGATAAACTGCCGGTGGTCTTCCCCCGCTTCGACGATCTCCACGTTGTCGTTGGTGCAAGGGACCCCCGCGGGCAATTCCACGGTGAAGGTCGAGCCGATGCCCACCTCGCTCTCCACGCGTATCGTTCCGCCGTGTAACTCCACGATCGCCCGGGCGAGCGCCAGCCCGATGCCCATGCCCGCGTCGGCGCCCTGTTCGTCATGGTGGTAGAAGCGACGGAAGATGGTCTCGAAGAGCGCCTTGTCGATGCCGCTCCCCGTATCGGCGACCGACACGGCGACCAATCCCTCGCCGACGGTGACGGCGACGGTGATCGTCCCGCCCCGGCCCGTGTGCTTGAAGGCGTTCGAGAGCAGGTTATAGAAGACTTTCTGCAACTGCACGCGGTCGTGGTAGAGGATCACTTCGTGCGAGGCCTCGAGGTGCAAGGTGATTCCCTTGACCCGCGCGTGGTCGCGAAACGAGTCGCATGCCTCCTCCAGCAGTGGCACGACGTCCCGGCGGCACACCTTGAGTTTCAGGTAGCCCTGCTCCTGTTTCCGGAAGTCGATCAACTCGTCGATCAGCAACTTCAGTCGCTCCGCGTTCCGGCTCGCACTCGCAACCGCCCGCCGACAAGCGTCGGCGGCGGGCGCCCGCGCCGCGAGGTCCAGTTGCCCGAGAATCAGCGTCAGCGGGGCGCGAAACTCGTGCGAGATGTTGGTGAAAAAGGCCAGCTTCCAGTGCGTGACCCGTTCCTGCCGCTCCTTGTCCCGCCGCTCGAGGCCGAGCATCTTCCGCGAGTCGAGGTAGCGGATCACGAGCACGGTGATGCCGATGATGAGCAGGATGTAGAGCGCATACGCGGGCAGCGACGCATAGTAGGGCGGCGAGACGTGCACGCGCAACGCGAGGGCGGCGGCGCCCCCCTCACGCTCCTGCCGTTCCTTAACGACCAACTCGTAGCGACCCGGCGGCAGGTTCATATAGGTGATCGAGTTTCCCGTCAGGTTGTACCAGCGGTCATCGTGACCGACCAGCCGGTAGTGGTACGCTGCCGGGTTAAAGTGGAAGAGGTCGCCGGGGCAGAACTCGATCTCGACGAGCGTCTGCCGGTGGTCCAGCGCGATCTCGGCAGCGTACGGCAGCGCAACGTCGAGGATACCCGTCGCATCACCGGCGGTGACGGGGCGGTTGTTCACGGTGAGCCTCGAGAAGCGGGTGCGCGCCGGGGGACGCATCGCGTCGAGGGCCGCCTCGTCGCACCACGCGATGCCGTTCATCCCGCCCATGAAGACCTCGCCGTGCGGCCCCCTGACGATGCAGCCGTTCTGCATCGAGACGAGGGGAAAACCCTCGCTCGCGCCGTAGTTCACGCTGGTCATCCGGTCAACGTCCACGACGGAGACGCCCCGCTCGCTGCCGACGATGATTTTGCCCGGGGCCAGCTCAGCGATGGCGCTGACGTGGTCGCTTTCCATACCGCAGTTCTCGCGGTGGAAGCGGGTGGTTGTCCACGTCCCCCTGTCGAGGCGCAGGAGGCCGCTACGCCCGGTAGCGATCCACGCGTCGCCGCGCCCGTCCTCGAGCAGGGCGTTGATAACGTCCAGCGAGAAGGTGGTATCGAGTAGCAAGCGCGGGTTCTCGCGCCCGAGGGCGTGTATCTTGAGGCGGTTGCTCAGCGGCACGGTGTAGAGGCGGCTGTCGGAGTCGAGCATCACGTCGAAGACGCGGGGATCGTCCAGCAGTTTCACGGTGCGCCCGTCGCGGGTATCGAGCGCATAGACACCAGCGTAGGTGGCGAGGTAGAGGGTCTCGCCGACGAGCCTCACGCGGTGGACGATCTCGGCGTCCTCGCCGTCGCCAACGCGGGGGTGCTCGAAACGGTCGCGAGCGATGTCGTAGTAAATCACGCCCCCCATGAAGGCGCCCATCCAGAGGGCGTCGCGTCGGGCGTCGTACTGTACGCACTTGATGTTGTTGCTGCCGATGCGGCTATTGGTCATGTTGAAGAAGCGCGAGCGACAGGTCTTGCGGTCGTGGAAGTAGAGCCCCTTGTCTGAGGTACCGGCCCAGACGTTGCCCCGCTTGTCGAGGGCGATGTCGGCGATGACGGTCCACGTGCTGCCCTCGCCGGCCACGGGGATCAGGTTGAAGCGGGCCTGCCGGGTGTTGAAATAGGAGAGGCCCGTGTAATAGGAGCCGAGCCAGATGGTGCCGCTGGCATCTTTCATGATACATTCCACGGTCAAGTTGCGGGGGCTGTAGAGCGACTCGCCCGAAGTGCCGAAGTGCTGGAAAGCGTCGGCGCCCGGTTCAAGGCAGTCGAGGCCAAACATCGTGCCAAACCAGAGGCGGCCATCATCGTCCTCGCAGGCGCAGCGGACGTAGTTGTCGACAAGGCTGGAGGGGTCGCCCTGCCGGTGCTTGAACTGGCGGGTGGCGCCCCGCGGATCAACGACGATGACGCCCTGCCCGCGGGTGGCGACCCAGAGGTTACCGTGGCTGTCCTCGAGGAGGGCGTTGATCTTGCTACCGGTGGAAATCACCTGCACGAGAGTGCCGTCGCACCCGAGGCGGAAGAGGCCCTCGCTCATCGTGCCGAGATAGAGATCGCCGTTCGCGGCGGCGCTCGCGGCGGTCACCTCGCCGAGACAGAGGGGCAGGGGGCGGGTGGTCACTTCGCCCCGCTCGTGGCGCAGGATGCGGTGGTTCGTGACGGCGTAAAGCGCCCCGTCGCGCAGGCAGGTCGCCAAGATCGGGTGACCGTCGAGCAGCGAGTCGGGAAAGAGCGGTGCGAAGGTCTCCGCGCGAAGGTCGTGGACGATGACGTTAGCGGCCATGCAGAGGTAGACGGCACCGGTGCGCTCGCCGAGGATGGCTTTCACCTGTTGCGGCGGGAGGCCGGTGACGCGCTCTTCCGGCAACTTGCCGTTGTAGCGGAAGACGCCGTTGGCGCTGCTGGCGATCCAGATCACGCCGTTCTCGTCCTGGTGGAGGGCGAGGATGTTGACCTGCAAGAAACCTTCCTTCACCCCGAGGTGTTTGAAGGTAAAGTTGGCGGGGACGGCGCTCGCGTGCAGGCAGGCGAGCAGGGTCACGAGGGATACGATCACGTTCCGCATGGTGGTAATTTTACGGTAAAAGTAATAAATAATTTTCTTACCTTCGCTGCCGATGAAACACGCCGAAGAAAGTATAATCGATTGTCTCGCCCGTGCCGACGTGGCGGGGATGCGGATGATGTTCGAGAACTATTATCAAGCGCTCTGCATCTTCGCCTTGCGTTACTGGAAATCGCGATTAAAACACAAGCATAAACCTCATTTCTATCTAATTCTTCTAACAAAACTACCTCAGTAGCAATGGATTATTGCACCCTCAAATCCGATCTCATTACCTTATTTTCTTAACTTGATGGCATTGGGATCCAGCCTATGTTGCGGTAGAAGCAAGGCTCCAGCCTTGCAACGCAATAGATTTTGCAAGGCTGGAGCCTTGCTTTTAACTCGACGGAGGCTGGAGGCTCCGCCGAGCGGGTATTGTTTCTGCTTAAGTTGACGGCTTTGGGCTGGCGCCTTACCTTTAACGAGGCGTGATGAAGGCGTTATGCCGGGCGGGGAGTCTTGGGCTGGGAATTTGGTGATATCACGAATGTATGACCTCTTCCAGCACGTCGAGCGCCGCTGCAACGTGTGTCATGTTGGCCTGCGAACCCATGTGCCCGATTCGAAAAACCTTGCCCGATAGCGCGCCGAAGTTGTTACCGACGACCACCCCGCGCGCCCGCAACGCCGCGTCTAACCGCTCCCAGCCCATCGCCTCCGGCACGCGGATGGCCGTGACCGTCGGGGAGCACGTCGCGCTCGCCACCGGGTAAAGTGGCAAGCCCATCCCGGTCACGCGTTCGCGGCAATACGCGGCCACCGACCGGTGACGCTCGAAACAAGTCTCCACTCCCTCCTCCACGACCAGCTCGCACGCCCGTTTCAGTTGGGCCAGCCCGTGCCAGTAGGGCGTGTAGGGGAAAGCCCCCGTCTCCAACGCCTCCGCGAAGGGCAACAGGGCCTCGTAACCGGGATAAGCCACTTCCCGCACGCGCCGCCACGCCGCCTCGCTCACCGAGAGAAACGACAGGCTCGCCGGCGCGGAAAGGCACTTCTGCGAGGCGCCGAGCGCCAGGTCCACGCGCCAATCATCCACGGCCACCGGCACGCCGCCGACCCCGGAAATCGTGTCCACGCACAGCAGCGGCACGCCGTACTTCTCCTTTAACTCGCCGATCTCCCGCACCGGGTTGAGCGTCCCGCTCGGCGTCTCGCAGTGTACCAGCGTGATCATCTTCGGGGAGAACCCGCGGATCGCCCGCTCCACGCGCTCGAAGTCGTACACGGTTTCGTCAAACCCGTATTCCACCGTCCGCGTCTCGCACCCGATCGATTCTGCCATCGTCGCGAAGCCCTGGCCGAACATCCCCGTGGAGATCACCAGCACCTTGTCTCCCGGCGCCAGCGTGCTCTTCAGCGCCGTCCACAGCGCCAGCATCCCCTCGCCCGTCTGGATCACCACCCGCGAGCGGGTGCCCAGCAGCCGTTGCAGCAGCGCCTCCGTCTCCTTGTACATCGCGAAATATTCCGGCTCCACCATCCCCGACCCGTAGTTCGTCAACGCGGCCTCCCGGATCGCCAGCGGCACGGAGACCGGGCCGGGAACCATCGAAATCATGTATTCTTTCATTGTCGTCACTTTATAATTACGTGGCTCGCGAGGCGGGACACCCCCTCTTGAAGCGCGCGCGAATGTACGTGAATTTTTGATAATACGGGCTACCAACTCCCCCCTCAACTCGCCGTTCATGCAAAAAGTATATCATCCCCCGAATTCACGGATGATGCATGGCGTATTGCTGGGGGTATGTGCAAGGGCGTATGCCCCACGGCATGGTTAGACCGCATTGTTGTAGGGGCGTATCGCATACGCCCGAAGAGTCAGGCAGAAGGTGTTATATCGGGCGAAAAATCTTTCACCCCCCTGACTCTAAAGTCCCTAAAGCCCCATTCTTATTATATGAAAGGGGAAAGGGGTTGCGCGCCTTACCGCGTCCGCTCGTTGTAGACCTGAAATTCGGAGATGGAGGGGACGTCGGAGCGGGATTCCACGAGGAGCCGCACGCGATCGCCATACACGCGGTCGAAGCGGTGGATCTTGACGCGGTCGTTGTTCTCGCCGGTGAAGAGGGGTTTCCAGTCGCCGTTCTCGCGGTACTCGAGGCGGTAGCGCTTGACGCGCGGTTTCTCGTTCTCGACGATGACGACGGCGTTAAAGGCGCGTTCCCCGTCGAGGTAGACCTCGAACCACGGGTTCTCGACGACGTCGATGGAGGTCCAGGCGGTCGAGAAGTCGTCATCGACGGCGAAGTCCATGATGCTCATGTCCCAGCTCCAGCTCGCGTCGGCCGGCCGGTTCTTGGCGAGGTTCGAGGAGATGATGGGGGCGTGGTTGGGGGGAAGCACGGCCGTCGGGCCGTCGTTTTTCCATCGTTTGCCGATCGCGGCGAGGGTGGCGAGGGCGTTGTCGTCGATCAGCCCCTCGCGGTTGGGGGCCACGTTGAGGATAAAGTTACAGTAGGCGTTGTTCATCGGGATGATGTTCTCCTCGACCATCTTCACGGGATCCTTCGTGGGGCGGTCGGGGAAGCGGGTTTTCCAGAACCAGTTCTGGTTGACCGGCAGGCAGGAGAGCGCCGGGAGGCGGTTGCGTTCCTTCGAGATGTGCTGGCCGGCCCCCTGCTCGTAGGACTTGATGTCCGTGTAGTAGAGGACGTCGGACGGGTACTTCGCCGCGTTGAGGTCCATCACGAGGCAATTCGGCTGGAGGGACTTGACGAGGAGGTAGATCTCCTCGAACGGGATCGCGTCGTAGGAGATGCGCGACCACGGGGCGTCCCACCCGTCGATGACGAGCGCCGTGACCTCGCCGTAGTTGGTGAGCAGCTCGCGCAACTGCGCCTTGACCATCTCGACGTGCTCGCGGGAGATCCATCCCGGGCGCAGCCTGTGGTGGGTGTCGAGGATCGAGAAGTAGAGCATGACCTTCAGGCCCCGCGCCCGGAAGGCGTCGACGTACTCGCGCACCACGTCGCGGCGGAGCGGGGAGTTCATCACGTTGTAGCCGGTCGTCTTCGTGTCCCAGATGCAGAAGCCGCTGTGGTGCTTCGTCGTCAGGCACCCGTAGGACATGTTGGCCGAGGCGGCGGCGGCGGCCCATTGCGCGCAGTCGAGGCGCGTCGGGTTAAAGAGGGCGGCGGGCGCTTCCGGGTCGGCCCAGTCTTCTTTCATGAAGGTGGGGATGTTGAAGTGGATGAACATGCCGAAGCGCAGGTCGACGAACTCTTGCTGTAGCTGGTGCAGCGATTTGGCGGGCTGCCGTTGTTGTTGTGCCCGGCAGGCCGTCGCGAGCGTGAGGCCCGCGAGGAGGAGAAGGAGGATGGTTTTCTTCATATTTCAATCATTTTAGTGTTCAAATATACGCGATTTATCGATCACGGGAGCGCGCGCGCGCCGCATTATTCAATTCGCGTCGCCCGCGTGCCTGCCCGCGCCGGGTCACTCGACCACCTCGAGGTTAATCTCGGAGATCTGGATGGCATCTTTCCCGGGTATCGCTTGCGTGCCGATGAATTTCAGGAAACGCGCGTCCGCCGGTTCGGCTAGCGTCACCACGCGGGATTTCTCGTCGCCCACGAAGTGGACCGTCGCGACCTTCTGGAAGTTCGCCGGGTCGAGCGGGTCGAGCGCGGCGTTGGCGCATGCCCACACCTCGACGATCTCGGTCTCCTCCCGCCACGAGTCGTCGGGGCGCACCAGTTCCACGGAAACGACGGTGAAGATTCCCTTGAGATCGACGGTGATCCACTGCGGGAGCGTCTCCCCGCTCCACCCGCTGTGCCAGCCGGTGTCGTTTCGCCCGTCGAAGGCGCGCCAGCCGTCGCCGAAGCCGCCGTAATCCCCGTGGGAGGTCTCCTCGACGAGCACCCAGTTAGCCTTGTTCAGCACCAAGCGGGCGAAGTTCATGACGACCGGCGCGGTACGGAACGTGTCGATGGAGGTCGCCACCGGGAGGTAGAGCGTGGAGTAGGAGAACTCCCGGCCGGGGACGAAGTCCGCGAACACGTGCCCCGCGGCGGTGGGCGGGATCAGGACGTTCGTCGTCACGCCGTCGCGGTTGACGTAGCGGAACTCGACGCCGACGGAATTGTCCGCCACGCCCCACGAGATGGTCACGTTGTCCGCGTCCGGGTCGATCACCTGCGTGGTAATCGCCCGGTTGGAGAGCGAGGCGGCGTAGCGCTCGCCGTAGCAGGTGACGGACTTCTCGGTCTTCAGGGAGACGCGCTGGTAGAGGTCGCGCGTCCTGATCTCGAAGATGTGGCCGCGCTCGGAGAGGCCGTCGATGATGACGGACATCTTCTGCCGCCCGCCGCCCGCGTCGCGGACGATGGGGACGACGAGCGAGTCGGCGCGCTCGTCCCAGTAGATGATGCAGTCGACGAGCTTCGGGTCGGCGTTGATCTCCCACTCGAGCTTCACGCGGCCGTTGCCGGGGAAGAGCTGGAGGGAGTCGGCGCGGCCGATGTAGATGGTCTCGCCGCGGTCGAGGTAGTCTTGATAGATGTCGGTCATGTTGTTGCAGGCCGCGCAGAGGAGCGCGGGCAGTAACAAGGCGTGGAGGATATTTCTGCTTTTCATGTCGGTATTATTAAGGTATTAGTTCACGGGTTTCCCCCAGAAGCGAAGCTCGCCGATGTGCACCTCGGTACTGCCGGAGCAGGTCTCGGCGATGCAGAGGCGGATGTAGCGCACGGGCGCGCTGGCGGAGAAGTTGCTCTCGAATCCAGCGCGGGCGAAATCGAGATCCTCGTTCGTGGACTCCTCGGAGATCTCCTTGCCGGAGGGTTTCTTGACCTCGTGGGTATCGAGGAGCGTCCAGTGGCCGTCGGTCTCCCACGGGCCTCCCTGTTGCCAGTAGGCGGCGTCGGAGGGCGCGTAGCTCACGTCGTCGGTACCCCAAATTTCCCACACGCGGGGGTTGTAGTGGGCGTAGAAGTACTGCCCGCCGCGGTGCCAGAGCTTCATGCGGCTGAGGATCGCCAGTTGCCCGAGGTCGACGGTGATGTAGGTGGGCTTGGTGAGGTAGCGCTCGGAGTGCCAGCCGTTGAACTCCTCGCTCAAGACGCCGTCGAACATGTTGAGGAACGTGAAGCCGTAGGCGTTGATGTCCGTCGTGTTATCGGCGGGCAGGGGCCTCATGCGGTAGGCCGTCCGGTCGAGTTCCTGCTCGAAGAGAGGAATCTGTCGCGTGACGAGCGTGTCGGAGAGGTTGCCCCAGCGATCCCTGACGTACACGCCGAAATCGCGCGCGAGCGTGTCCATGCCGCGGAGGGAGTAGGCGCCCTCCTTGACGCTGGTGTAGAGGACGTCCCTCTCGACGAGGGCGCCCGTGGAGTCTTGCGCCATGAGGTAGACGGAGACCTCCGCCTGGTTGTCGTTCTGCCAGTCAACGCGGATGCCGCCGAAGTCGGGGATAACGGTGAAGGATTTGATGATATCCCAGATGCTGGGCGCGAGGGGCTTGACGCGCGTGGGGGTGGGCTTGGAGGCGTTGCCGCTCCTGTCGACGCTGACCAGCTCGACGGGGTGGTAGAGGGTGTCGCCGAATCCCTCGATCTTGAGGGAGTTGGAGTACAGCGAGGCTTTCACGTCGCGTGGCACGCCGCCGCGTTCGTACCTGGCCATGACGTAGAGGAGATCCTCGTTCGTGGGCAGGTTATAGCGGATGATGGCGCCGCCGGGGATGCCGGTGGCTTGCACGCCGGTGATCTCGTCGGGGGCGGCGCCGTCGGTGGCGGGTTGGCCGAGGGGTTCCTCGCCGCAGGAAGCGCAGAGGGCGATGGCGATGATGCAGGGTATAAGATATTGTTTCATGATACTTTGTTTATCGTTGGGTTATTGCCATCCGGGATTCTGGATGATGTTCTTGTTCACGTCGATGACGCCCTGGCGAATGGGCCAGAGGTTGTGCTTGTAGGTAAACTCGGGGGCGTAGTAGGTGACGACCTGATAATAGTCGGCCTCGTTGGCGCCCTTGACGTTCCAGCCCCTGAGCGGCTCGTTCATGCGCGTCTCGAGTTGTTTCCAGCGCCGGATGTCCCAGAAGCGTTGACCCTCGAGGGCCAGCTCGATGAGGCGCTCGTGGCGGGTGATCTCCAGCATCCCCTCGCGGGAGGAGGGCTTGTCGGGACGGGTGAAGGAGTACAGGTTCCAGCTCCGCTCGCAATCGTCGAGACCGGCGCGGCGGCGCACCCTGTCGACCAGCTCCCGGGCCTCGGCGATGCTGCCGCCGGACTCGAGCAGCGTCTCGGCGCGGAGCAGCAGGAGATCGGCCAGGCGGATGATCGGGAAGGTGTAGGCGCGGGGGGAGAAGTTGTTGTTGGAGACGACGGACTCGTACTGGACGAGTTTCTTGCCGAAGTACCCGGTCTGGGAGTAGCGGTCGGCGGCGGTGATGCCGGAGGCCTGCCCGCTCTTGGCCTGTATGTAATAGAGTTCCTCGGAGTCGTCGGCCTTTCCGCCGCCGTACCAGACGCCGCCGTCAAAACCGAGCGTGGCGTAGAAGCGCGGCTCGCGGTCGAAGTGCAGGTTGGCCGTCGTGTAGCCGTCGCGGATATAATAAGGGGCGGAGCCGTCGGCGACGCGCGTTTTATAGCGGTCGGGGTAGTTCCAGTTCTTGTCCTCGTTGATGGGGACGCCGTTCTTGGAATAAAACAGCTCGGCGATGCGGAGGCTGGGGGCCATCTCGCACACGATGGAGGTCATCGAGGCTTGCACGGCCTCGGTGCGGGCCGTGGAGACGCGTTGCAACTGGTCGCAACTGCCGATGGCCCCCCAGATGATTTCCGCGTTCCAGTTGTCGGTGACGGCGCCGCGGAGGTTCATCTGCGTCCGGATCTCGTCGCTGTGGACGTAGAGGGACTGGAAGTTGTCGTACAGGCGGATGTTGCCCGCGTCGCAGTACTCGAGGGCCTCGCGGCAGGCGGTGTCGGCCCGCGCCCACTTGTCGGCGTCGTACGCCGGGAAGAGTTGCACGCCGCGGTTATCGCGGAGGCTCGTGTAGTCGTCGTTCCCGTTGAACAGGGGGCTGGCGGCCAGCGCGAGCACCTTGGCCTTGACGGTGGCGACGATGGGCTTGGTGGCGCGTCCCAGCTCGGTGGTTGTCCGCTGGATGCTCATCGGCAGTTCGGGGACGAGGGCCTCGTCGAGCAACTGAACGATGTAGTTGACGACGGAGTCGACCGGCTCGCGGTAGCTCCTGACCTCCTCCGGGGAGGCGTTGACGGGCAGGTTGACGCGAATGACGGGGATGGGGCCGTAGAGCTGGAAGAGCCAGTAATGGTAATAAGCCTTGAGGAACTTGACCTCGGCGATCCAGCGGTACTTCTCGTAGTCGTCGAGATCGTTGGGACGGTCGATGTTCTCGAGGAAGATGTTGCAGTCGCGCAGGGCCTGGAATATGGATTTCCCGTTGCCGCCGATGGAACTGATGTTCTCGCCGTTCCAATAGTTGACGTAGGGGTTCTCCGTGTTCTGTAGCCCGCGGACGATGTAGAACGGGAAGTCGAAGCCGAAGTATCCCTGCCGGGTGTTGATGAGGATGATATTCTCGTCACCCCCGACGAACGCGGGGTTGGCGCTCGGCGATTGATGCTCGGGCAGGTAACTATAGCAGGTGTAGAGGTATCGCTCGGCGCTGACGCGGTCTTGGAAGGCGTGGTTGATGGTGGGAAGGTCGTCAGGGATCACGTCGAGGTATTTGCCGCAGGCGGCCGCGGTCGCGCAGAGCGCCGCGAGCAAGGTGTGTTTAATAATTCTTTTCATGACTTTGGCAGGTTAAAAGTTTACGTTCAGGCCGAGATTGTAGACCCGTTGCAGGGGATACCCGAGGCCGTTACCGGCCATCTCGACGTCCCACAGCTTGAATTTGCTCAAGGATAAGAGATTCGTGCCGCTCAAGTAGATGCGCGCCTTCTCGAGGAACATCCGCTTGCTGAGGCGGTCGGGGAGCGTGTAGCCGATTTCCGCCGACTTGAGGCGGAGGAAGGCGCCGTTTCGCATGAACCACGTGTTCAGTTGCGTGTTGTTGGCGACGACCTCGTTGGAGAGGCGGGGCCACAGGGCGTACAGGTTGCGGTCTTCCTCCGACCAGTGATCGTCGGCGTAGACGCGCAGCAAGGCCCGGTTACCGACGAAGGGCGCGGTGGCGTCCGGGTCTATCCAGAAGGAGGAGCGGGCGGATCCCTGGAAGAAGGCGGAGAGGTCCCAGCCCCCGCGACCGTAGGAGAAGCCGAAGCCGTAGTTGATCTCCGGCGTGGTAGGGAAGCCGACCTGCACGCCGTCGGCGGCGTTGATGATGCCGTCGTAGTTGATGTCCTTGTACTTGATGTCGCCGGCCTTGTAGGGGCCGAAGAGCTGCTCGGGAGAATTACGGACATCCTCCTCGTCCACGAAGAGGCGCTCGGCGATCAACCCCCACTGCTGGGAGATCTTGGCGCCGATGCGCGAGCGCCACGGGGCGCCCTCGTAGCTGGGTTCCTCGAACACCTTGTACTTGGCGGTGGCGTAGGTAAACGTGCCGCGGAAGGTGACCCACGCGTGGTTGTCGAAGACATGGGAATAGTCCAGCGAAAGCTCGAGACCGCTGGCCTGCGTCTCGCCGATGTTGGCCTGCGGGTAGGCTTGTAGTCCCATCGTGTTGGGGACGTAAGAGCGATACTGGAGGATGCGGGTGCGGTGCTCGCGGAAATAGTCGAGTTGCAGGTCGAGATCGCCGAGCACGCCCACCTCGAGGCCGTAGTTTTGCTTGTAGGCGGTCTCCCACGTGATTTTCTCGTCGGCGTAGCGGGAGATGGTGACCCCCTGCCGGTAGCCGTCGTAGCTGTTTATGTCGTACCCGAAATTATAGGAGCGGCTGTCGTCCTCGAGGTTGACCTTGGAGAGGTAGAAGAAGCGGTCGTCGCTGGAACCGATTTGGTCGTTGCCGACCATGCCGTAGGTGGCTCTCAGTTTCACCTTGTTGAAAGTCTCCTTCCAGGGCCAGAACTTCTCGTTGGAGAGATACCACGCAACGCCTGCGGAGGGGAAGAAACCCCAGCGCTCGTTCTTGGCGAAGCGCTCGGAGCCGTTGTACCCGAAGTTAAACTCCGTGAAGTAGCGCCCGTCGTAGGCGTAGGTAAAGCGTCCCGACACGCCGAGGTTGCGGTGGGGCAAGGAGTTGGTAAGCGTCCCGGCGTTGCCGTCGAGGGCCTCGCGCGCGGTGAGGACGAGCAGGCCGCTGAACGCGTGCTTGTCGTGCGCCACGCGGTCGTATTGCAGAACGCCCTCCATGTAGAGGGTACTGGAGGCCAGCTTGTCGCCCTCGTCATAGCTGAGCCACGGCCGGCCGGCGTCGGGGTTGATGCGGAACAGCTTGTAGGCGCCCGTCTCGCGGTCATAAGCGGAGACACGGTACCAGAAGGGGGTGTAGGCGCGCTTGAGTTCGAAGTAGGAATCGCGCGTGGTGCTCAGCATGAACCGGGCATTTAGTCCCTCGGTGACGAAGTTAAAATTCTGTTTCAACTCCAGTTGAGCGAGGATGCTGGAGCGGGAATACTCCTTGTATCCCTTCACGAGGTCGGCGTAAGGGTTGAGGTAATCGCCGCCACCGGCGTTGCCGAAGAGGATGTGCTCGGTGGTGAGATTGGCCTCGTCCGGCGCGTAGTAGGCGGGAAAGAGAACGGGATTCGTCTTGATCACCTTGTTGTACAGGTCGGCGCCGCCGTCGAGCGGCCCGCGGTAGTCGTCGAAGGCGGCGTGGAGGCGGGTGACCAGCTCGGTGGAGGCGGAGAGGTTGATGTTGACGTTCGTGTGGAGGGTATACTTCTTGAGGTCGATGTTGCTGTTGAAATTATTCCGCTTGTCGACTTTCAGCACGCCATTGTCCTGCGCGAAGGAACCGGCCACGTAGTAGCGCGCCACGCTACCGCCGCCGCTGAGGTTGATGTTCACGCGCTGGTTAGAGGTCACCTTCTTGAAAAGCATGTCGTACCAGTTGGTGGCCGGGTAGACGTAGGGATTCTCTCCCGCCCCCGTGCGGGCGATCTTCTCGCTGGAATAGGGCAACTCCCCGAGAGGGTTGCGCGTGAGCACGGCCTCGTTGTGGAGCTTCATGTAGGTGATGGGGTCGGCCAGCTCGATATTTCGCGTGGGCATGGAGAAGGAGTTCTCGAATCGCGCGGAGACGCGACTCTTGCCCTCCCGCCCCTCCCGGGTGGTGACGAGGATGACGCCGTTCGCGCCGCGGGCGCCGTAGAGGGCGGTGGCCGTGGCGTCCTTCATGATGGAGAAGTTGGCGATGTCGTCGGGGTTCAGGTGGGAGAGCGCCGTGACGTTCATCTCCATGCCGTCGATCAGGATGAGCGGGTCCACCTTGCCCGACCCGAAGGAGGTGATGCCGCGGATGAAGAAGGAGGCGTTATCCTCCCCCGGCTCGCCGCTCCGCTGGTAAGAGATCAGCCCGGCGAGTTGCCCGGCGAAGGCGGTGGTGAGGTTGCTGGAAGGGACTCTCAAGTTGGAGGGGCTGATCGTCGTGATCGACCCGATGACGCTCTCCTTGCGCTGCTTGGCGAAGGCGACGACGGTGACCTCCTCCAGCTCGTCCGTCTTCGGCTTCAGTTGCACGGTGATCCACGTCTGCTCGCCCACGGGCACGGTCTGGGCCTGGTACCCGACAAACGAGATGAGCAGCCGCTCCTCCGGCGTCACGTCGATGACGAAGGAGCCGTCCACGTCGGTGCTTACCCCCCGCGTGGTGCCCTCCACGCGGAGCGTGACGCCGGGGAGGGGGGCGTTATTCTCGTCGATCACGCGGCCGGTGACCCGCTTGCGCGCCGGGCCTTGCTCGAGCACGACGGGCTTGACGGAGACGAGGATCTGGCGATCGTTGATCGCGTAAGCGTTGTTCGTTCCCTCGAAGAGCTTGTCGAGGATCTTGTCGACCGTCTGCCGCTCGACGTGGATGGTGACTCGCCGCCTCGTGTCGACGGCCTTGTCGTAGTAGAAGATGACGTACTCGCTATCTTTCTCGATAGCCTCGAAGACCTCCTTCACGGTCTTCTCCTTCAGGTTCATCGTGAAGAGCGTTGACTGGGCGTAACCGTTGCCCGCGTACGCGGCCCCGATACCCGTCAGCAGGAATAAGGTTGTTAGTTTCATAACCCGTGAAAAATTTCTAATTTTAACCGGATTCAAGCCAAGTGATCGTTTCTTTTTCATACTTTCGCGTTGTACAATTAATTCATGATTGTAAGTTAAGTGTGTACCCCCGGGCGACATGCCAGTGTCCCCGGGGATTTTTATATGTAGAGGCCAGGGCCATCCCCGTTATTTCACCGTCTTCCTGTAAGTCTGGTACTCCACCCACAGGGCGTCCACGTCGGCCGCCTCGCCGAGCGCGTGCTTGAAGGCGGCGGCAAAGTTCCACGGGTAGACGTGCAGGGCGGCCTGGTTGAACGCGTGCAGGAACTTGGCGTCCTTGTTCTTCTGCACCCAGCCGAGGAAGAAGCCCGTCGTGCGATAGCCGTCGAGGTAACTCCCGCCGGCGCCCACGTCGTTCTCCTTGAAGTAACCGGCAAGGTAGCGCACGGCATCGGCCGTCCCCTCGATGCAGGCCCATATCTCGGTGTTACCCCCGTAGCCGCCGGGGGCGCGCGGCTCCAGCTGGTAGACGTGGGTCATCTCGTGGAGCAGGACGCCGGTGATCTCGTCGGCCACGCGGCTCGTGTCTTGGGTGTCGAGGAACGTGCTGCCGATCCAGCGGCAACTGAGGACGATCACGTTCCCCTCGCTGTCGCCCGTGGCGTAGGCCACGCCGTCGAAGTCCTCGAGGCGGATGTTCAGGTTACGCACCCGCGTGATCGAGTCGGCGGGCGACTCGTAGAGGACGGCGAGCACCTTGCGGGCGATCCCGGCGAAAAAGTCCGGGTCGTCGCGGACGATCGCGTCCGTGATCCGCCCGCCGGGGGTGGTGGCGGCCCGGTTCTCGAAGCGGATGTTCCCCGCGTCATACTCCTTCCAGATGTCCACCTCTTCCACGGGATCGGGTTCCGGTGGCGGTGGCGTCTCCCTGTCGCCGGAGCAGGCGATGAGGGCGGCGAGGCTCGTCACGAGGACGAGCGCGTGATGAAATTTTCTCATGTTATGGCGTGTTCGTGATATGAATCTTTCCATCGAGGCGCTCCACGCGGACGGGAGCGACGCGCGCGAGGCCCTCGAGCACCTCCTCGAGGTGCGGCTTGAGTTCCAGCTTGCCGGAGCAGGTCATCTCGACCACCGCGGGGTCGCGCGTGATCTCCTTCCCGTAGTAGTTGCCGAGGCGGTCGAGGATTTTATCCAGCGACGCGCCGTTAAAGTAGAGCAACCCATCCTTCCACGCGGCGTACTCCTGCACGTCCACGCGGTCGATGGAGACGGCCCCGTCGCGGTACTCGAGGCGCTGGTCGGGGTGCAGGATGACCTCCTGCCGGGACGACGTCTTGACGTTCACCTTCCCCCGTTCCAGCACCACGGTGTTGGCCGTCGTGTCGCGGGCGGTCACGTTGAAGCGGGTGCCGAGCACCTCGATCTCCAACAAGCCGGTGTTGACGATGAAGGGACGCGCCTCGTCCGGGGCCACGTCGACGAAGACCTCCCCCTCCACGAAGAGTTGCCGCCGGTCGCCCGCCCACGTGACCGGGTACCAGACGTGCGAGCGGGCGTTAACCCACACCCGCGTGCCGTCCGGGAAGAGCACGGAGGAACGCTTGCCCACCGGCACGATCAGGTGGTTGTACGGCACGTCGCTGGCCTCGTCGCCGCCGCCGCTCTCGTCGCCGGTGACGGGGATGTCGTGCGCGTTGACGCTCACCTTGCCGCCGGGCGCGTGGCTGATCTCCACCTCCTCGCCGCGGAGGTGCTGCCGCGGCTGGCCGGCGAGGACGAGCACGACGTCATCGCTCTCCCCGGGTAGGAATCCCGTTCCCGTTTCCGTTCCCGCGACGACCGGCGGCTCCTCCTCCCGCCCGGGATAGAGGAGGACGCTTCCCGTGACGAGCGCGGCGATCCCCGCAGCCACCGCCAGCGCGAGGCGGGGGCGACGATGACGGGCGTTGCGGGCCTTGACGCGGTTCCACAACGCGAGGATCTCCTCGCCGGAGACCTCCTCCATCTCTTGCCTGATGACCATCAGAAAGTGCCGGGCGATCTCTATCTCCCGTTCCAGCGCGGGATCCCCGGCCGCCTCCCGCTCCCAGAAAGCGTTGCTCCCCGGCGCGGGATGGCGCGTGGAATCGAGGAAGAAATCATCCATCAACAATTCCTCCGCGGTATACCCGTTGTATCTATTTGTCTTTTGCTTCACGATGCTTGGTAATACATTTCCCCCATAACACGAAAAGACAATTATCTACTCACTTTCTCGCCGCGTTTCCGTGTTTTTTTTCACCGCGGGCCGGGGCAAGGTGCGCGGGAGGTCACCCGATGCAGTTTTACTTATTATAACCTGAGTTCGGGATAAGAAGTGATATAAATCCATGATGAATCGTGTATTTATTGCCCGTAGGGCATCCATATCAATAGAAAAACGGCCTTTTCTCCCTCGCAACCCCGTCAGGGCATAGCCGTCAGGTTAAGGGCTGAAGGCCCGCCGAGCAATAGCGTAGGGCAACGCCCTACGAATAGTCACCCGATGGATAACAAGCAGGCTGAAAGCCTGCGAGCCAATACAATACAACACTATGCTATTGCTTACGCCCCTTCAGGGCTTGGTGAATGACATGATCCGGTTCGTGGGGCGTTGCCCCACGCTATTGCTTGGCGGGCCTTCAGCCCTTAAGTTGACGGCATTGGCCAACCGGCCAGCGCGTTAATCGAGGTAGCGCTTGATGGTTTGCTCGCGATCCGCGCCCACGGAGACGATCCGGATGGGGACGGATAGTTCTTCTTCCAAGAAGGTCAGGTAGTTGTTTAATTCTTCCGGGAATTCGTCTTCCGAGGTGACGCGCGTTAAAGGAGTCTTCCAGCCCGGTAGTTCCACGTAGACCGGTTCGATGTTACTTTCTTGCAGGTCGAAGGGAAATTCGGTCGTTTCCTCCCCGTCGACGCGGTAGGCGACGCAGACCTTGATCGTGTCGAAGGTGTCGAGGACGTCGCCTTTCATCATGAACAGGGAGGTGACCCCGTTGAGGCGTATGGCGTAGCGAAGGGCCACGAGATCCAGCCAGCCGCAACGACGGCGACGGCCGGTCACCGAGCCGAACTCGTGCCCGATCTCGCAGAGGGCGTCGCCCGTCGCGTCCTTTAATTCCGTGGGGAAGGGGCCGCTGCCCACGCGCGTGCAGTAGGCTTTAAAGATGCCGAAGACCTGACCGATCCTGCCCGGGGCGACGCCCAGGCCGGTGCACGCGCCGGCGCATATCGTGTTGGAGGAGGTCACGAAGGGGTAAGAGCCGAAGTCCACGTCGAGCATGGTGCCCTGCGCCCCCTCGGCCAGCACGCCCCGTCCCTCATCGATGAGGCGGTTGATGAAGTGCTCGCCGTCCACGAGGCGGAAGCGTTTCAGGTAATCGACGCCTTCCATCCACTCGCGCTCGACCTCCCGAAGGTCGTAGGAGAAGCCAAGGCTCGCCAGCAGGCGCTCGTGCCGCGCCTTCGCGGCGGCGTACTTGGCCTCGAAGCCGTGCAGCAAGTCCCCGACGCGGAGGCCGTCGCGTCCCACCTTGTCGGTGTAAGCGGGGCCGATGCCCCGGCCGGTGGTGCCCACGCGGGCATCCCCCTTGGCGGCCTCGCGGGCGGCGTCGAGGAAGCGGTGGGTGGGGAGGATCAGGTGCGCCTTTTTCGAGATGTATAATTTGCCCGGCAGGTCGTGGCCAGCCTTGACCAGCGCCTCGGCCTCGGCCTTGAAGAGGGCCGGGTCAAGGACGACCCCGTTGCCGATGATGTTCACCTTGTCACCCTGAAAGATCCCAGAGGGGATCGAGCGAAGCACGTATTTCTCGCCGTTAAACTCGAGGGTGTGCCCCGCGTTGGGTCCCCCTTGAAAACGAGCGACCACGTCGTATCCCGGTGTTAAAACGTCCACTATTTTTCCCTTCCCCTCGTCTCCCCATTGCAGTCCCAACAAAACATCTACTTTCATGATTATCATTTATATATTTAAACAGGTTTCTCTCGCGGTGTTACTTGGCCTTGCACTCCTTGCACACGCCGTAAATGTAGAGGAGGTGGTGGTGCACGGAGAAGTCGTACTTGTTCTCGACGTGCTCCACGATCTCCTCGAGGCGCGGGTCGGCAAACTCTTCCACTTTCCCGCATACCTTGCAGACGATGTGCTCGTGCTTTTTGTTGTTGTATGCCTTCTCGAACTGGGCGATGTTGTTCCCGAACTGGTGCTTGATCACGAGCTTACACTCCAGCAAGAGGTCTATCGTGTTGTAGAGGGTGGCCCTGCTCACGCGGTAGTTCTTGTTCTTCATGAAGATGTAGAGCGATTCTATATCGAAATGTCCCGTGTGAGAATAGATCTCGTCCAGGATGGCGTACCGTTCGGGTGTTTTCCGATGGCCTTTCTGCTGCAGGTAGGCGGTAAAAAGCTCCTTTACCGCTCCCTTGATTTTTTCCATTGAGTCCACGATTATTTTTTTACGACCTCGCTAAGTTACGACAAATATTAGAAGTAATGACCATCCGGGTGAAATTTCTTACACGTCCATGTTTTCCACGCGCGCGACCTGCTCGACGCCGCTGAGGGAGGTGATGCGCATCATGAGGTTGTTCAGGTCGGCCGTGTTGTGGACGTAGAGGTGGATGGTTCCCTCGAAAATCCCGTCCTTCGTGTCGAAGTGGACGGAGCGCATGTTCACGCTGCTCTCCTTGGAGATGACGCGCGTGATCTCGCTCACGATGCCGATGGTGTCGATGCCGCTCAAGCGGATGACCGCGAGGAAGGACATGATCCTGTGACTGACCCAGCGCACCGGCACGATGCGATCCCCGTGGCGGGCCATCAGGCGGATCGCTTCCGGGCACTTCCGCTTGTGGACGATGATCTCGCCGTCGTCCATCTTGAGGGCGACCACGTCGTCGCCCGGGATCGGGCTGCAGTCGGGGGCGATGATAAAGTCGGGGATCTCCGCCTGCTCCTGCTCCCGGGAAGCGTCGTCCGGCGCGACGGGGGTGGCGCGTTCCTTGTCGCCCTTGAAGAATTGCAGTTTCCAGTAGCGCATGAACTTGTTCTCGGATTTTCGCCGCAGGGCCTTGCGCAGTTCCTCGGCCGGGATCTGTTGCTTGAACAGGCCGAGGTAAAGCTCCTCCTTGTCGCCGAGATGCAAGTGTGACAGGGCCTTGTCCAGCACCTCCTGCGTCGAGGGGAGGTTCATCTTGCGCGTCAGGTCCTCGAAGATCAACATGCCCTGGCGCACCTGCTCCTTGCGCTCCTTGCGGAAAGCGGCGACGATGTGGTGGCGAGCCTTCGACGTGACGATAAAGTGCCGCCATTCGCCGCGCGGGGTTTGCGTGTCGCTGGTGAGCACCTCCACCTGATCGCCGTTGCGCAGCACGTGGCTGACCGGCTCCAATTTATGGTTAACTTTCGCGCCGATGCACGTGTCCCCGAGTTCCGTGTGTATCTCGTAAGCGAAGTCCAGCACGGTGGCCCCCTTCGGCAGGGTCTTCATGTCCCCCTTCGGGGTGAAGACCTGAATCTCTTTCGCGAACAAGTTCAACTTGAAGTCGTCGAGCAGTTCCAGCGCCCCCGAATCCGTCTGTTCCAGCATCTCCTTGATGTTTATCAACCACTTGTCCAGCTCGGAGATGGGATCGGAGTCCTCTTTCTTGTATTTCCAGTGAGCGGCGAGGCCCTTTTCGTCGATGTCGTCCATGCGGGTGGTGCGGATCTGTACCTCGATCCAGCCGCCGCCGGGGCCCATCACCGTCACGTGCAGGGCCTCGTAGCCGTTGGACTTGGGGAGGCTGACCCAGTCGCGGATGCGCTCCTGCTTGGGGGTGTAGAGGTCGGTGATCAGGGAGTAGATGTGCCAGCATTGCCACTTCTCGGGCTGGTCGTCCTTGGGGTCGAAGATGACCCGCACGGCCAGTATGTCGAAAATCTCGTCGAAGGTGACGTTTTGCCGCTGCATCTTGAGCCAGACGGAGTAGACGCTCTTGGTGCGGGCGGCGATCTCGAACTTGTAGCCGCTCTCCTCTAACCGGGAGCGGATGGGCGCGATGAAGCGCTGGAAGAAGTCGGCGTTGTCGTGCCGGTAGCGCTGGATGCGTCCCTGCAGGAGCTTGTACTCCTCGGGGTTCTCGTATTTTAAACTCAAGTCTTCCAGCTCGCTCTTGATGGCGTGCAGGCCCATGCGGTGGGCCAGCGGGGCGTATATGTAGAGGGTTTCCCCGGCCATCTTGACCTGACGGCGCTCCGACAGGGAGTCCAGCGTGCGCATGTTGTGCAGGCGGTCGGCGATCTTGATCAAGATCACCCGCACGTCGTCCGCGAGGGCCAGTATGATTTTCCGGAAGTTCTCGGCCTGCTCCGTGGTGTTGGCGCCCATCACGCCGTCGATCTTGGTCAGGCCGTCGACCAGCGAGGCGATTTTCGGCCCGAAGAGTTTTTCGATGTCCTCGACCGTGTAGTCGGCGTCCTCCACGACGTCGTGGAGCAGGGCGGCGACCACCGATTTCGTTCCCAGGCCGATCTCCACGGAGGCGATCTTGGCCACCGCTATGGGATGCATGATGTAGGGTTCTCCCGAGGCCCGCTTCACGCCCCGGTGCGCCTCGTCCGCGAATTGAAACGCCACGCGGATCAATTGCCGGTTCTCTTCCGTCGTCTCCCCGCGCAGGGAGTTCATGAGATCCTCGAAGGCGGCGTTGATTTTTTCTTGTTCTTCCATACTGGTCGCTGATTTTGACAAAATCCTTTATAGTTCTATTCTTTTCGATCGCACCGGGAGTTGCATGAAACGCCCCCCCACCCGGTCGAACATCTCCTCGCTCTCCGTGGTATAGTAGGAGACGAGGCCCCGCCGGGAGAGATGGCGCTCTATCTCGGGATGACGTTGCAGGTATGCCCGCAGGCTGCGAGCCACGAGTTCGCCCTGCTCGACGACCGTCACGCCCGCCGGGATGCAACGGTCGATCTGGGCGCGCAGCAGCGGGTAGTGCGTGCAGGCCAAGACCACGGTGTCTATCCCCGGGTCCTCGCGCAGCATACGCGAGACGTGTTGCTGCACGAAAAACGCCGCCCCGGCAGAGTCCTGCTCGTCGTTCTCCACGAGCGGGACCCACATCGGGCACGCCTCTTGGGTCACGCGGAAGGTTTCCCCGGGGTAGAGTTTCGCTATTTCCAACAAGTACGAGCGCGAGACGATCGTCCCCCGCGTGGCCATGATCCCGATATGGCCGTTGCGCGTGAAGCCGGGCAACGCCTCCACGCTGGGGCGGATCACGCCCAGCACCCTCCGGTCGGGACCGAAACGGGGCAAATCCACCTGCTGGATCGTCCGCAAGGCTTTCGCCGAGGCGGTGTTGCAGGCCAAGATCACCAGACGACATCCCATCTCGAACAGCTTCTCCACCGCTTGCCGCGTGTACTTGTACACCACGTCGTACGACCGAGTCCCGTAAGGCGTTCGCGCGTTATCTCCCAAATAGACGTAATCGTACCCCGGCAGTTCCCTCGCGATGTTTTTTAAAATCGTGAGGCCCCCGTATCCCGAGTCGAATACTCCTATTGGACAATCAGCTTCCATGTTCTTTCGTGTCGTTTACCGCGGGCAGGTGATACCCCTTTAGAATAAGATAGCTGTCTAAATCTTTCACCATTTAGACAGCTATCTCTAAACCTTTTCAGTCGGTTATAGCAGGCCCAGTTTTTTCTTTACCAAGGGTAGCACGTCCTCGCTCGCGGGGGAGGCGTACCTGATCGCATTTTCCATTTCGAAGATGTAGGTGAACCCGTTCTCGTCACCCACTTGCTTGATCGCCTTCTGTACCTTTTCAAGAATCGGTGTTAGCAACTCTATACGCGTTGTTCGCATTTGCTCGCCAGCCATTTCCTCGAAACTTTGCATACGCTGAGAGATGTCGCGAAGCTCCTGCTCCAAATTTTTCTTCTTCAATTCAGAATAGGTTGCTCCTTTCTCTTGAAGTTCCTTGTTCAACTCTAACCCTTTCGCACCCATCTCCCCGTAAAGCTTTTGAAATTCTTCTTCTTTGGCTTTCAACGTCTCATCGGCTTTCTTTACCTCGGGCATGATCTCCATCAGCTTCCCCGTCTCTATATGCCCTAACTTAATAGGCTTAACGCTCTGTGCAGAAGCGGTAAAACCCGCAAACACGAACGCTACCAACGTCATCAATTGAATACTTTTTTTCATAATAATCGTCTCTATTTTTAATTAAAAATCATTCTAAAACTCTCCGCACAAATGTAGCACATTTTCTTTCTAATGATAAAGGAAAAGGGAACTTTTTATTCCTGATCATTTAAAACTCTTGCCCCAGCACGAAGTGGAATTGTCCCTTGGAAGCGCCGGGACGGGTGGGTACCTCGTCGAAGCCGTATCCCCAGTCGATTCCCAACATGCCAAACATGGACAAAAAGATGCGCACGCCGACCCCCGCGGAGCGGTAAAGGTTAAAAGGCTCGAAGTCCTTCAGCTTGTACCACGAGTTGCCCGCCTCCAAGAAGGTCAACGCGTAGATCGTGTTCGTCCCGCCCAGCATGATCGGGTAACGCAACTCCATCGTGAACTTGGAGTAGAGGCGCGCGTCCGAGGACTGGGGCGTGATAAAGCTGGAACCGGCGTTAGTCAGCGCCCCGTTTTCGTATCCCCTCAGCCCGATATACTCCCGGCCGTACATGCTCATCCCGGACATCCCGTCGCCTCCCATCTCGAAGCCCTCGAAGGGGGACTGGCGGAATTTATTGTACGATCCCAGGTAGCCGTACTGCACGCCGGCATAGAAGACGAGGGGTCGCTTGACCTCTTCCACCGCCCCGGAGGATAGCGGGACGTACACCTTGCCCACGAATTTCCACTTGTGATACTCGATCCAGCGGTACTTGATCCGGTCTTTCTCCGTCTCCATGTCCCGCGTGGAAAAAGCCGAGTAGGGAGGGGTCAAGGTCACGGACAGCGAGAAATCGCTCCCCGACTTCGGGAAGATCGGGTTGAATATCGAGCTGCGCCGCAACGTCGCCGAGAAGGAGAGCGTGTTCGAGTTCCCGTCACTGAATATATAGTAAGCCCAGTTTTTCAACTCGTAGCGCTGGAAAGAGACGGAGGTGGTCATCTGGAAATAGTTATCCGGCCACTTCAAGCGCCTGCCCAGGCCCACGCTCGCGCCGTAAGTCAACATCATCTGGTTAGAGGTGGTCTGCTGCGTCGGCTTCACCATATAGGAATTGTTGTAAGCGCTGGTATAGCCCGTCTGGCGGGAGAAATAGACGGAGGCGTTGAACGAGTTCGGGCGCCTGCCCCCCAGCCACGGCTCCATGAACGAGAGGCTAAACTGGGAGTAATACTTCCCGTTGGTCTGCGCGTTCAGGCTCAAGGTCTGGCCGTCTCCCTGCGGCAGCGGGTGATAAGCACTCTTGTTAAATAGGTTACGTATAGAAAAGTTGGAAAAAGTTAAGCCTACCGACCCGATGATCATACCGGCGCCCCATCCACCGGACAGCTCGAACTTGTCGTTGGCTTTCTCTTCCAACTTATAGGTGATATCCACGGTACCGTCCTCCGGGTTGGGTCGCGGGTCAACGTCAAGCGCTTCCGGGTTAAAATACCCCATCGTCGACAACTCCCGCAGGCTGCGCATCACGTCCTCCCGGCTCCAATACTCCCCGGGGTACGTGTACAGTTCCCGGCGGACGACATGCTCGTGCGTCGTCGTGTTGCCCTTGAGCATGATCTTGTTAATGATGGCCTTCGGCCCCTCTACCACCCGTATCTCCAAGTTGATGGAGTCGTTCCCGTGAATGATCTCGACCGGATCCATGCGCGAAAAGAGGTAGCCGTTATTCTGGTACACGTTCATGACCGCGTCGTCATCCTTCACCAGTCGCTCCTCCAGTTGCTTGCTGTTATACACGTCCCCTCGCTTGATGCCCAGGATGTCGGACAACACCTCCGAGTTGTACATGGTGTTCCCCATCCACGTGATATTATTAAAGTAATACTTGTTGCCCTCCTGCACGTCGATGTAGATCTTCACGCGCTTGGAGGAGACGGAGACCACGCTATCGGAGAGGATCACGGCGTCGCGGTAACCGATCTCGTTGTACTTGTTGATCAGGTTATAGCGATCCTCCTCGAAATTCTTCTGGATAAAATTCGACGACTTGAAGAGGTTCAGGATCGACCGCTCCTTGGTCTTTTTCATGGCGGCTTTCAGTTTCTGGCCCTTCACCTCGCTGTTCCCTCGCACGACGATCTCCGCGATCTTGATCTTGTTGTTCTTCTCGACGATCACGTCGAGGATCACGTTATTCTTCTGGTCGGGATCGTCCCGCTGGATGATGTTCACCGAGAGGTTGTAGAAGCCCTTCTCCTTCAGGTAGCGCTCGACCTGCATCTTCACCATCCGGATCTTGTAGTCGTCGATCTGCATTCCCACGACCATGTCGGTTTTCTCCCGGATCTTGGTCTCCTCCGCCTTCTTTACCCCGATATAATTGATCTTGGTGAGGCGGGGCAGGCCCTGTATGTGAAGATCGAGGTACACCTTGTCGCCCTCCACGCGGTTCACCGTGATAAAGACGTTGGAGAACATTTTCGTGGCGTATAGCTTCTTGACCACGTTGGTCGTCTCGTCGCCGGGGATGCGGATCGACCGCCCCACCCGCAAGCCAGACTGCTGCAAGATCGTCGCCGGGTCATACTGGTCCCCGGCCCCCACGACCTCCAC
Source organism: Odoribacteraceae bacterium (assembly GCA_031266545.1). Lineage (GTDB taxonomy): Bacteria > Bacteroidota > Bacteroidia > Bacteroidales > Marinifilaceae > JAIRKS01. The sequence goes on from JAISAV010000272.1 coordinate 34,101, forward strand.
TCCTGCCAACTCGTATACCTTTGGATCCGAGTAGTTAATATCCAAATCTTCAACCTGCGCGGCAAGCCGGTTAAAACAAAAAAACAACAGGAATAGAGGAATTATCTTTTTTATCATCTGGTTTTCTATTTTATTTTTACTTGTTCTCCGGTCATCCCAAAACGTCTCTCTCGTTGCTGGAAATTTTGAACGGCCAAATATAAATCTTCTTTTTGAAAATCGGGCCAAAATTTGCCCACAAAATACAGCTCGGAGTACGCAATTTGCCACAACAGGAAATTGCTTAGCCTGCACTCGCCGCTGGTGCGGATCAACAGGTCGGGATCGGGGATCCCCGCCGTCGTCAGGTAACGGGCAAATTCCCCCTCGCCCAACGCGTCCAGCGTCGCCGCGTCGGCCGTCCCGTAATCGACCGCCAATCGCTTGGCGGCCTGCAAAATCTCCCACCTCGAGCCGTAGCTCAAGGCCAGCACCACCGTCAGCCCGTCGTTCGCTTCCGTCAGGCGAATCAAGCCCGCCAATTTTTCGCGCGCCTCGACCGGTAAATCCTGCAAGTTACCGATGGCCTTCACGCGCACCCGTTGCCGCATCAAGTTAGCCGTCTCGGACAGGATCGCGTCCACCATCAAGCCCATCAACATGCTCACCTCGTCGCCGGGACGGTTCCAGTTCTCGATCGAGAACGCGTAAAGCGTCAGGTACTTCACCCCGACCTCCCCGCTCGCCTCCATCACGCGCCGCACCGCCTCCACGCCCTCCTTGTGCCCCTGCCAGCGTTCCAGCCCCTTCGCCTTCGCCCACCGCCCGTTGCCGTCCATGATGATGGCCACGTGCGAGGGCACCCCTCGCGCCACGATCGTTTCTCTCTTCAATTTGTCATTTTCCATCCGGTTTCCCTTCGTGTTATTCGCGGTTTCGCTTGTCTTCCCCCCATCCCAGCTTATCCCGCAAAGCCTCGTAATAACCGGGGGTCGACATCCGCGCCATGTTCAATTTAAAATCGGCCGAAGATACGCGTAATTCTCGACAATCCGGCACTTTTTGTACCCTCGAGTCCAGGCGCAACATGAAATCCCGCGAGCGGCTCTCCACCCGGAGGCGAATCTCGGCCGCGCGGGGGATCACCAACGACCTCTGGTTCAAGTTATGAGGGCTTACCGGCGTCAACACAAGGTCCTCGCACGTCGGGAAAAGAATAGGCCCCCCGCCGCTCAACGAGTAGGCCGTCGAACCGGTGGGCGTGGCCACGATCAAGCCGTCCGCCCAGTAGGTGGTCAGGTACTCCTCCCCGATATACGCGTTGATCTTCAACATGGAGGACTCCTCCGTCTTCAACACGCACGCGTCATTCAAGGCGAAACTAAAGTCGGCGTACGGGTTCTCCTCCATCTCCAACCGGAGCAAGGCGCGGCGCTCGACGGCAAAAGGACGGTCGCACAACGAGACGACCTGCATGATCTCCTCCCGCGCCACGTTGGCCAGAAAACCCATGCGCCCGCAATTGATCCCCAGCAGCGGCACGCCGCTATCCTTCACGTGACTAACCGCGTCGAGAAACGTGCCGTCTCCCCCGATGCTGATCAGTAGATCCGTGTCCGCTTCCAGCGGGGCTTCCTTGTCGAAAATAGAGCGAAAGAACGGCGCGAAATCCGGGCGCCCCTCCACGATATCACGATACAGCGGGAGATAACAGGAAAGCAGCACCCCGCGACGCGTCAACTCCGCCAGCAACTGCTTCAAGTAAACATAAAAATGCTCCTGAATGTTCCACCCGAATACGGCAACTTTCATGTGTGATCTTCTCATTTTTTTTCCGCCATAAAGGTACAACTTTTCCCGCGTCCCCGTGCCTCTCGCGAAATTATTTTCCACGCGGGTGATATAGTGGTTAATAGTTAGTGAACTGCCCCCTACAGAATCCGCGTGCCATAAATCATCAGGAAGGATTTTGGGCAGGGACAAGCCCTGCCCGCGAATCATGCTTGGTTACATAGAGGCTCTATCTAACGGTGCATAGAGGCTCTATCTAACGTTACATAGAGCCTATATCTAACGTTACATAGAACATCTATGTAACGGTGCATGGCGACGCCATGCAAACCGGCCCGCGAAAAGCGCCCCCGGCAACAAGAATAAACACGCGAATTTATCCTTGTGCAGGGGGCGCTAACAACTCCGCAAACCACTACTACAACACCTTCAACGGCAACTCGTATTCAAGGGTACGCGGGTTCTTCAACATCTCGCCGCCCTGCGAGAAACGCGTGATGATCCGTAGCGTGTACTCGCCCGCGCCCACCGGCGGCACGCGGCAGATGATCTTCTTCGGGTCGTTCACCGCGTAGGGAGGATCGAAGCGCGTCTCCGTGCCGCTGGTGACCTCCACGAGGTACACCCGGTACTCCGGCTCGTCGAGCGGCAGCACCCGGATCTTCTCCCCCTCGATGATGATGTCGCCGTCGGGGGTGATCGTGCCGTCGGTCAGGCCGGTGTTCACGTCGGTCACCAGCCCGATACGCGCGCCACTATCCTTCACGCCCAGCACCTCCACGCCCACGTCTTCAAGACCCTTGCGCGTCTCGGCGGTTAGCGTTAGCTCGCAGGTGATCTTGTGCTTGTCGGGATCGTAACGAGCCGCCGAGCCGATAAAGCTCCCGGTCACCTGCGGCTTGGCGTGACACAGGCCCGTCTGCACGCTGTAGCCTTGACAGAGGCGGTCGCGACGCAGGCGGTCGGCGCGGTTCAGGATGTCGAAAATCGTCTCGTACTGCAATTCCGACCCATCTTCCACCATCTGGCGCGCGATGTCCTCGTTGTACAGGGTCTTCCCCGTCGTCGACACCATGGCCACGTAGTCATTCTCCACGTCTTTGGTTAGCCAGTTCGGGCTGAGCCAAACCTTCCATACATACTTTTTCATAACGTTTCTGTATTTAAATTAAACAAATAAGCCGAG
>JAISAV010000004.1 GCA_031266545.1 Odoribacteraceae bacterium
GCCTAACAAGAGAAACTGAACCTATTCATCTGTTAATAGATCCCTTCCCCCTGCCCTTTGATCCGTGACGGCAAAACGAGGGAGTGACAGGGGGAAGTTTTTTTTAAATTACGAATTACGAATTACAAGGCACGAATCGTGCGGCATTCCCCGCTCGGCGTAGGCTCCAGTCCAATGCCGTCAATTTAAGCAGAAACAATTTCCGCTCGGCGTAGGCTTCAGCCTAATGTCATCAAGTTAAGGGATAAGGTGCTCTGAAAGAGCACTAAGCAATAGCGTAGGGCAACGCCCTACGAATGGTCACCCGATGGATAACAAGCAGGCTGAAAGCCTGCAAGCCAATACAATACCATATGATACTACACTATTGCTTACGCCCCTTCAGGGCTTGGTGAATGGTATGATCCGGTTCGTGGGGCGATGCTCCACGCTATTGCTGGACACCCCTTCGGGGCTTTTTTGCATCTTCCGACCACTCGTGGCCTGTCAGCCACGGCTATAAACACGTAAGCGCTACGCGCTCCTTACAGATCCTCGTAATTCGTAATTCGTAATTTTTTTTTCGCTCCACGGCTATAAACACGTAAACGCTACGCGTTTTTTGCAGATTCCCAGACCACTTGCGGGTATACCCCGGGGCCGCCGGAGTGCATGCCCGTGTCACCGGAGCGCTTCCCGTCCCTTTATTTTCTTCACTTTTTTACCCTCCCCGTTATTTTTTTTAGAAATTTTGTCAATCTATTTTCATCTCGGTTGTTCTTACTATAGAACACAAGAAATGAAAAACGAAGAAAACAACGAACGAGCGGCCCGCCTGATCTCGACGTTCCTCTTGGGACGGGCGAGCGAGGACGAGGTACGCGAACTGGCGCGCTGGCGGGCGGCGAGCGAGGAGAACGAGCGCCTCTTCCGGGAATGTCTCGCCGGGCGGGGCTTCGGTCGCGCGTACCGGGTGTATCGCTCCGTCGACTGGCGGCGGCCCTACCGGCGTTTCGCACGGGCCACCGCCACGCGGCGCTGGACGCGCGCGGCGCGGTATGCGGCCGCGTTGTTGCTGCCGCTGGTGGCGGCGCTGGCGTGGTACCTCTCTCCCCGGCAGGATAACGACGGCGCGATGATCGCGGCCATTCATCCCGGTCACGCCCGCGCGGTGCTCACGCGCTCGACCGGCGAGCGCTACGTGCTGGACGAGGCCGGGGAGGAGGTGCCCGTCGCCTTGCCGTCGCACATCCGGCGGTTGCCCGGGGCGGAACGGCTCGAGTACGGGGAGGCGCCCGCGGGGGAGGTCGCCCGGAACCGGATGGAGACGCCGCGGGGCGGGGAGTACCGCCTGACGCTGCCCGACGGCTCGCGCGTGCACCTGAACGCCCGCTCGTCGCTGGAATACCCGGAGGCCTTCCGGGGGGAGGCGCGGGAGGTGCGCCTCGAGGGCGAGGCGTGGTTCGAGGTGGCGGCCGACGCCGCGCGGCCCTTTATCGTGGCGTCGGGCGCCGCGCGCGTCAGGGTGCACGGCACGCGCTTCAACGTGAACGCCTCGCGGGAGGGCGACGTGCTGGTGGCGCTGGCGAGCGGTTCCGTCGGCCTCGCCGTCGAGGGCGAGGAGGGGGAGACGCTCCTCGCCGCGGGGCAGGTGGGCGAGTACCGGGCGGCGGACGGCTCCGTCACCGCGCGGGACGCCGACCTGCTGCCCCACGTCGGGTGGAAGGACAACCTCTTCGTCTTTAGCGGCGAGCCGCTGGGCGGCATCCTCGAGCGGCTGGGCGACTGGTACGACTTCTCCGTCGCCTACGCGGACGACCGCGTCGCCGCCACGCGCTTCTCCCTCGTCATGAAACGATACGATGACATCTCCGTCATCCTCGAGGCCATCGAGAAAACGGCAGGCGTGACGCTCGGCGTCAGCGGCCGCACGATCGTCGTGTCCCCGGGGAAACGGGATTTTGAATAACCTGTAAATTTTAAAACCATGAAAAAAACGCGATCCCGGCCCGTTGACCGGGTTAAAAAACCGAAAATCTTGAATGTCGTGAAACTTTGCCTCGTGTTTACCTGCCTCTTCCAGTTGTCGCTGTCGGCGGTCACGCTGTCGCAGGAGCGGAAGGTGGACTTGAGCCTGAAGAACGTCACCGTGGAGGCGCTTTTCCGCGAGATACGGGAACAGACGGGCTATTACTTTATCTTTAACTACGAGGCGCTCGGCGACAAGCGCGTCGAGTCCGTCGAGTGCACCGGCGAGGAGGCGAGCAGCGTGCTCGACCGCGTGCTCGGCGCGCTGGGCTACCGCTGCGCGCTGGAAAACAACATCATCATCGTCATCCCGGCCCTCCCGCAGCAGCGCCTCACGCCGCTCACCATCCGGGGACGCGTCACCGACGAGAAAGGCAACTCGCTGCCCGGCGTGTCGATCGCGGTGAAGGGCGCGAGCACCGGCACCTCCTCGAACAAGGACGGGGATTTCCTCCTCGTGCTGCCGACGACGGGCGAGGTGACACTCGTCTTCTCCTTCGTCGGCATGGAGAGACGCGAGGTGAAGTACGCGGGGCAAACCCTCCTGACCGTCGTCATGAAGGAGTCGATCTCCGAGCTGGACGAGATCATCGTCAGCACCGGCTACCAGCGCTTTAACCTCCGCGAGAGCACCAGCGCCATACAGTACATCAAGGCGGAAGACATTCTCGTGCCCGGCCTCACCTCCATCGACCAGATGCTGGAGGGGTACGTCCCCGGCATGACCTTCATGCAAAACTCCGGGCAGGTTGGCGCCACGCCTCGCCTGCGCATCCGCGGCACCTCGACCGTGCTCGGGAACCAAGAACCGGTCTGGGTGCTGGATAACGTCGTCATCGAGAATCCCGTCAATATCAGTCCCGAGCAGGTGAACGATCTCGACTTCGTCAACCTGCTGGGCAACGCCATCTCCGGCATTAACCCGAACGATATCGAGTCGATCACCATCCTCAAGGACGCCTCCGCCACGGCACTCTACGGCCCGCGGGCGGCCAACGGCGTGATTCTCGTGACGACCAAGCAGGGACGGCAGGGTCCGCCGGAACTTTCTTACTCCCTCTCGGGCACCTTCACGCGGCGGCCGCACTATTCCGACAGGAGCGTCTTTATGATGGATTCCCGCGAGCGCGTCGCCTTCTCCCGCGAGTTGCTCGAGAAGCGCGTGATTTATCCCCACGTGGAGCACTGGCTCGGCTACGAGAAGGCCATGCTCGACTACTGGACGGGCGCCATCTCCCACGACGAGATGCAGCGCGAGGTGGGGCGGTACGAGTCCGTGAACACCGACTGGTTCGGCGAGCTGATGCAAAACTCGCTCTCCAACAAGCATACGGTTAGTCTTTCCGGCGGTAGCCCGGACGTGCGCTATTACGTCTCGGCCGGCTTCGCGGACACGCGCGGCAGCATCAAGGACGAGGCCGTCAAGCAGTATACCGCCAGCATGAACGTGGTGGGCACCTATAACCGCTGGACGATCCGCTTTAACCTGAACGGCAACGTGAACAAGAAATTCTACACGCCCGCCGACGTGGAGGTCACCCGCTACGCTTACGAGACGACGCGCGCCCTGCCCGCCCGCGGGGACGACGGCGCGCCGTGGTTCTACCCGCGGCAGGGTAAGAATAACGAGTACTTGGATTTCAGCATCCTCAACGAGAAGGCGAACACCGGGCAGGAGATCCGCTCCTCGGGGCTGACGGCCACGGCCGGGCTGGAATTTCGCGTGATGGAGGGGCTGCGGGCCACGCTGACGGCTTCCTACAACACGTCGAACACCACGCAGGAGTCGTGGCACGGCGAGAAGTCGTTTTACGCCGGGCGGCTGAGGACGGTCATCAACGATTCCGATGTTGACGTGATGCCCTACGGCGGCGAGCTGGTCTACCAGAACACCGAGCAGTATTCCTACACGCTGCGCGGGCAGGTGGATTTCAGCCGCGCGCTGGACGCCGACCGGCGGCACGTGATCACCGCCGCCGCGGGGGGTGAGCTTGGTTCCACGCAATACCTCGGCCTCAACGAGACGTATCGCGGCTACTTGAAGGAACGCGGCAAGAAGATGGCGCAGGTGAGTACCGTGACGGAACCGAATTTCGCCAGTTGGCTGGCCACCAACTTGAACGCGCTCGGCGTCTGGGCCGACCAACTGACCAACCGCGTCGGCCCCTACGCCACCGTCGCCTACACCTACAACAACCGATACACCCTCAGCGCGAACGGGCGCTTCGACGCCTCCAACCGCTTCGGCTCCCGCGCCAACGAGCGGCTGGCCCCCATCTGGTCGATCTCCGGGCGGTGGCACGTCAAGGGTGATCTCCTACAGAAGGCCAACTGGGTGGATGACCTCTCCCTGCACGGTTCCTTCGGTTATCAAGGCAACATGCTGGA
>JAISAV010000019.1 GCA_031266545.1 Odoribacteraceae bacterium
TGACCCTGTTCTACCTGGGACACGGCATCAGCGCGTGCCATTACGCGGCGCCTCGCCTGACGGGAGAACGGGAGACGACGAGCAGCGAGCGAGCCTACCGGGAGTTGACGGCCATGTCCGGCGAGATGGTGCTGGGGACTGAAATACAGGTGGCCATTCACGTGGAACCGGCTTTTCGCCACCCGCTTAAAGATTCTCGTTTGTGGCTGGAACAGGAGCACGGGCGGGCTTTCGCGCCGCGTTACCATCACACGCGATCGTTTTACTTGCGGGCTTTTGCCTTGAGACAGGACGCGGGGTATTATGTCTTCTCGCTACGCGAGATCATCGTGTGATCCATTTTTACTTCCGGTTTTACCTCTCGCGCGCGACAAGGCCCGCGCAGGGATCTTTTTTACAAACACGATGTTCTAATTCATTTAAGGAAATAAAATCATGGAAAAGTACGATTATATTGAAGACGTGATCTTGACGGTGGACGAGGGAAATGTCACGAGGAAGAGTAAACCGGTCATCCTGCCGGTAGTGTTATTGTTACTGGGGGTGGTGGTCGCCTATTTCGGCACGACCCTTAAAGAGGCGAACGGGGATCTTCTCTCCTCGTTGCTCCTCGTGGTGGGGCTGGTGATCGTCGTGACGGGCATCACCTTGTTTATCGTGAAGAAGGGGCAATACCTCCACCGGCCAAGCGGGAAGAGGCTAAAGAAACACAAGATATACATCGCTCCCGAGCAGTCGTTCAAGTTGCAACAAGTGTTGAGCGACAAGACTTACGACAAGTTGAAATCCCTTCGCCAGCCCAACGAGTCGAACCTGAGCTTGGAGATATTCCTGTCCGAGGATCACGAGTACGCCCTGCTGCAGGCGCTGGAATTTATCCCTTACAGCGACGTGCCCACGACCCCGGTGATCGTCTGCCGGGGAGAAGTGGCGCGGGCGCTGGCCTCCGCGGTAAACTGATCACGGGGTGACGCCTACCTTCGCTGCCACGGTGAACATGTAGGCGCGGGCCTCGTCCGGGTTATTACCGATAATGCCGTCAAGGATAGCTTCCTTGATGGCATTTTTTATCTCCCCCACCTGCTTGCACGGGGGCAGGTGGAACGTTTCCATGATCTCCTCGCCGCTGACGGGAGGCTGGAAATTGCGAACGGCGTCCTTCTCCTCGACCTCCTTCAACTTTCGACGAACGACCTGAAAGTTAGCCAAGAAACGCTTCACCTTCTCCTCGTTCTTGGAGGTAATGTCGGCCTCGGCCAGCAGCATGAGGTCTTCGATATCATCACCGGCGTCGAAAAGCAAGCGGCGGACGGCGGAGTCGGTCACCTCCTCTTCCGAGAGGACGATGGGGCGCATGTGGAGGGATACCAGTTTCTGGACGTACTTCATCTTCTCGTTCAGGGGTAACTTGAACTGCCGGAAGACGCGCCCCGCCACGCGTTCCCCGACGTGGTTATGGCCGTGAAACGTCCAGCCTTGCCCCTCCACGAATTTCTTGGTCAGCGGCTTGGCGATATCGTGGAGCAGCGCGGCCCAGCGCAGCCACAGGTCGTCAGAATATTTGCTCACGCCGTCCAGCACGGCTAACGTGTGGTAGAAGTTATCCTTGTGGCCAACCCCGTCGACATACTCCACCCCTTTCAAGGCGGTCAATTCCGGGAAGAATAGCTCCAATAACCCGGACTGGTCCAATAACTTGATGCCGACGGAGGGGCACGGGGCGAGCATGATCTTGTTGAACTCGTCCATGACGCGTTCCACGGAGACGATCTTCAAGCGCTCCCGGTTAGCCTTGATCCCCTCGAAAGTGACGGGATCGATCCGGAAACCCAGTTGCGCGGCAAAGCGCACGGCCCGCATCATGCGCAGGGGATCGTCCGAGAAGGTGATCACCGGGTCGAGGGGCGTGCGGATAACGCCGTCGTGCAGGTCTTGCAGGCCGTTAAAGGGGTCGACGAGTTGCTCGCGGTCATCGCCATTCAGGGAGAGGGCCAGGGCGTTGATGGTGAAATCGCGGCGGCGCTGGTCATCCTCCAGCGTGCCCGGCTCCACGAAGGGATTCCGCGAACCGGGGCTGTACGACTCCTTGCGCGCGCCCACGAATTCCACCTCCGTCCCCTTGTACTTGAACATGGCCGTGCCGTAAGTCTTGAAGATCGAGACCCGCGCGTTCCCGAGCCTCCGGGCGGCTTCCCCGGCCATGTCGATGCCATCGCCGAGGACGACGACGTCTATATCCTTCGAGGGCCGCTTGAGCAGCAGGTCGCGAACGAATCCCCCGATGACGAACATCTTAACGCCTTGCTCGGTCGCTATACTCGCGAGCGTGTCAAAAATCACCTGATGCAGGCGGGAGGGTATGTTTACGGGCATGGCAACGCGTTCAAATTAAACAACCCCGGAAAATCCCATGAAAGCCATCGCCAGCAATCCCGCGGTGATCAGCGAGATGGCCGGCCCTTGCAACCCCTTGGGCACGCGGGTCAACGCCAGCTGTTCGCGTATCCCGGCGAAGATCGTGAGCGCGAGGCCGAACCCCAGGGCGGTGGAGGCGGAGAAGACCACCGATTGCATCAGGTTATAATCCTTCTGTATGACCATGATCGCCACGCCCAGCACGCAGCAATTGGTGGTGATGAGGGGCAAGAACACCCCCAGCGCCTGGTAGAGCGCGGGGCTGGCCTTCTTCAGGATGATCTCCACCATCTGCACGAGCGCGGCGATCACCAAGATAAAGGTGATCGTCTGCATGAAAGCGATCCCCAGCGGGTCGAGGATCGTTTTCTGGATGATAAAGGTGACCAGCGTCGCCAGCACGATCACGAACGTGACGGCGCCCGTCATGCCCAGCGCCGTGGGCACGCTCTTCGATACCCCTATAAAGGGACAAATCCCCAGAAACTGCGCGAGGACGATGTTGTTGACGAATACCGCCGTGATAAATATGAGAACGTATTCCATGAGAGGTGATTATAGGGTTTTCTTTATCTTGTTAATGATCGCGATCAGGTAGCCCAGCGCGATAAACGCCCCGGGCGCCAGCACGAAGATCAATATCCCGTAATTCTCGTCGTAAAGGGTGACGTTGAACAACTTCCCGCTGCCCAGTATCTCCCGCGTGCTTCCCAGCAGCGTCAAGCCCAACGTGAAGCCCAACCCCATGCCCAGGCCATCGAGGAGGGACGGGAGGGGCTTATTCTTGGCGGCAAAAGCCTCCGCGCGCCCGAGCACGATGCAGTTCACCACGATCAGCGGGATAAAGATGCCGAGCGACTCGTGTAACGACGGCAAGTAGGCCGCCATGCAAATCTCCACGATGGTGACCACCGTGGCGATAATCACGATATAGCCCGGTATGCGGATCTTGTCGGGGATCAGGTTGCCCACCAGCGAGATCGCCAGATTCGACAAGAGGAGCACGAAAGTCGTGGCCAACCCCATCCCCAGCCCGTTGATCGCCGAGGTGGTCACCCCCAGCGTGGGGCACATGCCCAGCAACAGGACGAAAACCGGGTTCTCCTTGAACAGGCCGTTAGAAAGTATCTTCCAATAATTCATGGCATTTAGATAAAGGATTAATTATATCGCGCTTCATCGATCGCGCGAATCTTCGACACTCGTCGCCCCGGACGTGGCATCCTCGGAAGAATCCTCGACGCCCGTTGCCCCGGACGTGGAGTCCGTGACGCCCGTCGCCCCCGACGTGGCATCCTCGGGCGAGTCCTCGACGCCCGTTGCCCCGGACACGGCGTCCACCTTACCGGCCAGCGCGTTGCTCGCCCGGTTGACCGCCTCTAAAAAGGCGCGCGAGGAGATCGTCGCGGCAGTGATCGCGTCAACGTCCCCGCCATCCTTCTTCACCCGCAGCCCCCTGTCGCCGGGCATCTTACCGGTAATATCTCCCTTGCCTCCCCCGGCAAACCAAGCGTCCATCTTGGAACCCAGCCCCGGGGTCTCCTTGTGTTCCAGCACGGTATAATCATAAACGGCCCCGTCGGGAGTAAACCCTACCATCAGCCAGACCTGCCCGCTATACCCGTTATTCGAGAAGCTCTTCACGGCCCTCCCCACCCGTTTCCCGTCCAGACTGGCGGGAAAGATCACCAGCATCCCCCCGTCGGGCGTCGTCAGCGTGTCGCTCTCCTCCATCGGGTTATTATCGAACGCCGGGAGCACGTCGCGAATCGCTTTCAATTGATTCTGCAACCTCACCTCGCCCAGCTTCTCGGCGGTCAGCGCGTTGATACTGGCCACGGAGAGCGAGGAAAAGAGCGCGATGGCGCAAAGCACCAGCACCATATTCTTAAAATTCGATTCCAATCTTTTTCCCATCTCTATCAGGCAAATCTTTTCGGTTTACAATACTTGTTTATCAGCGGGGTAAAGGCATTCATGATCAGGATGGCGAACGACACCCCCTCCGGGTAAGCGCCGAAATTCCGGATAACGATGGTCAGCACCCCGATGCCGACCCCGTAGATCCACATCCCGCGCCGCGACATGGGAGAGGTGACATAATCGGTGGCCATGAAGATCGCCCCCAGCATCACCCCCCCGGAGAGCAGGTGAAAGAGCGGCCCGGCGTACGCGGGATTCGCCCAGTGGAGTATCCCGGAAAAAAGGGCTATCGTCACGAAGATCGACACCGGGATATGCCACGTGATCACCCGCCTGACCAGCAGGTAAGCAAACCCCAGCAGGAGGGCAAAAGAGGCCACCTCCCCGAGACTGCCGCCGATGGCATTCCCCACGCCCATCCCCAGCAGGTCATTCCCCTCCCCCGCCCGGGAAAACACCTCCGCGAAGGGAGTATTCTCGCGCAACGCCTGCTTGACAAGCGCCAGCGGCGTGGCCCCCGTCACGGCGTCCGCGGTCTCGAAACCCCGCGGCACGGGCCACGTGGTCATCTGCACGGGAAAAGAGATCAGCAAAAAGACGCGCCCCACGAGCGCCGGGTTAAAAATATTATTCCCCAGTCCGCCGAAACTCATCTTGCCCACGCCGATGGCCACGAGCGCCCCCGTCACCACCAGCCACAGGGGGATCGTCGCGGGAAGATTAAACGCCAGCAGCACCCCCGTGATAATCGCCGACCCGTCGCCCACCGTGGCGGGTTGCTTCAGCAGGTACCTCTGGATGACGTACTCGAAAAACAGCGCCGCCGCCACCGCCGTGAGGGTCACGTACAGCGCCCCCCACCCGAAAAACAGGAACGAGCAGCAAAGCGCCGGGAGCAGCGCGACCAGCACCCCGCGCATGTTCTTCTCGATAGAATCCCCGCCGTGGACATGTGGCGAGGGAGATACGATGAATGTATTCATGTGATTCATTTAAAAAGGGTCAAGACTGTTTTCTCGCGATGATGGCTTGATTGACGCGGCCCTTGCCCAGCCGGATAACATCCAGCAAGGGACGATGTGCCGGGCAAGTAAAACTGCAAGAGCCGCACTCGATGCAATCCGTCACCCGCGCCCCCTCCAGCTCCCCCGCGCGCTGGTACTCGCCGAGGGTCATCAGCAGGTAAGGCTCAAGCCCCATCGGGCACGCCCGCACGCACTTGGCGCACCTGACGCAATCGCGGGAGGCCTCCCGGCGCGCCTCCCTTGCCGGGATCACCAGCACGCCGCTCGTCCCCTTCGTCACCACGACGTCGGTCGTGATCAACGCCTTCCCCATCATCGGCCCCCCCATCACCACCTTGCCGGTATCGTCGGGCAGCCCCCCGGCGGCCTCGATCAGGCGGGCCACCGGGGTACCGACGCGGCAGAGATAATTCCCCGGCCGGGCGA
>JAISAV010000206.1 GCA_031266545.1 Odoribacteraceae bacterium
GGTTGGAACCGACGCCTCCGGTTTCCCTGATTTTTATCCCGGAAACTTTATCCAAGAGTTTCCCCACGTCCGAAGTCGTGTTATAAAAGGCTTTAGCGTCTAATGCCACCACGTTAAAAGGCGTTTCCCTTACTATTTGAACCTGTGATTTGGCCCTGACGACGACTTCGTCCAAATTGTACGGGCTGTATTTCAGTTGTATTTTCAGGCTAATCCGTTCGTGAGATTTCAGATCCAGTTGCTCTTCATACGGAACACATCCTATCGACTGTATGTAAATGGTCTGTTCGCCCGGGAGCACGTGAAGAAAAAACTTTCCTTCGGCGTCGGATTGTGTACCCAGCGATGTATTCTTAATAGAGATGGCGGCATATTCAACCGGTTCACCCTTCTCATTTTGTATTGTTCCGAGAATAACGGCATTTTTACCCCCCAATACCTGTGCAAACGCGTGCAAATCAAGCAATAGTATAGCAACGAAAATTAATACCTTTTTTGACATACCTCATTAAAACTAATTTTTGACGCGACAAAATTACGGTCTCCTTTTTGTTCCCACAATCCCCATTTGTAGGGATTTTTTGACATAAATTTGGGCTATTATCCTCACTGATGAGTTAAAAATCGTTGCAGCCATTGCATTTCACGCGTCCGTTAGCTTGCCGGACAGCGACAAAACCATACAGGATATAAAGAAAGGGCAAGCGCGAACGCCTGCCCTTCCACGGACATGTATGATAAAAAACAACTATTTTATATGCGTCGCGAGGCATGAAAAGTTCCCTTCCACGCCAAAAATATCTTGTCCATATATAAGGAGACCTCCATTTTTTCCGGCCGAGCGAGCGCGTTCCGGGATTTTCGCTTACCTTTGGCCTCGAATTTTAACAACCCGCACGGGGAGCGAAGAAAAAACATGCAAGTAATCTTACAAGTAGACAAGCTAAGCAAACGTTACGGCGAGCAGGAACTGTTCGAGGGCCTCTCGTTCGGGATCGGCGCGGGGCGAAAGGTCGCGCTCATCGCGAGAAACGGGAAGGGGAAATCGACCCTGCTGAAGATCATCGCCGGGCAAGAGACGGCCGACGGCGGTAGCGTGGTATTCCGGAACGGCGTCACCGTGGGCTATTTAGAACAAGACCCGGCGCTGGATCCCGACAAGGAGGTGTTCGAGGAGGTCTTTCACGCCCCGTCGCCCGCGCTCGCCCTCGTCAAGGCCTACGAGCGGGCGATGGAGGCGGGCGACGCCGAGGAAATCGCGCGCCTGCTCCCCCTCATGGACGCGGGCGAGGCGTGGGATCTCGAGAACCGGGTGAAGCAAATCCTCTCCCGCCTGAAAATCGACTGCCACTCGCGTCCCGTCCGGGAACTCTCCGGCGGCCAGCGCAAGCGGGTGGGGCTGGCCAAGGCGCTGATCGGCAACCCCGGCCTGCTGATCCTCGACGAGCCGACGAACCACCTCGACGCCGGGATGATCGAGTGGCTGGAGGAGTACCTCGCGAAGAGCCAGGCCGCGCTGCTCGTGGTGACGCACGACCGCTATTTCCTCGACCGGGTGTGCGACCAGATCATCGAGATCGACGATGCCGGCCTCTACTCCTACGCCGGGAACTACTCCTATTATATAGAGAAGCGACAGGAACGCCTCGACGCCCGCGACGCCGCCGCCGGCAAGGCGCGCGCCCTGCTGCGCGTCGAGCAGGAATGGATGCGCCGCATGCCGCAAGCCCGCGGCCACAAGGCCAAGTACCGCGTCGACAACTTCCGCGAGCTAAAAGAGAGGGCCACCGGCGACGCCAACGAGCGCGCCCTGACGCTGGACGTGCAGGGCAAGCGGCTGGGCAAAAAGATACTGGAACTCGAGCGCGTCAACAAGCGATACGGCGACCTCGTCCTCCTCGACGCCTTCTCCTACAAGTTCACCCGCGGCGAGAAGATCGGCATCATCGGCGAGAACGGCGTCGGCAAGACCACCTTCCTCGACGTCATCACCGGCAAGACGCCCCCCGACGGCGGCACGATCGACACCGGCGAGACCGTCTCCTTCGGCTACTACACGCAGGCGGGCATCACCTTCGCGCCGGAAGACCGCCCCATCGACATCGCGCGGGCGATCGCCGAGGAGGTCGACACCGGCAACGGCCGCCCCCTGCCCGTGGCCCGCTTCCTCGAGCGTTTCCTCTTCGACGACAAGATGCAGTACACCCCCGTCGGCAAGCTCAGCGGCGGGGAGCGGCGCCGCCTCCACCTGCTGACCGTCTTGATGGGTAACCCCAACTTCCTGATCCTCGACGAGCCGACCAACGACCTCGACATCGTCACGCTCAACGTGCTGGAGGAATACCTCCGCTCCTTCGCGGGCTGCCTGCTGGTCGTCTCGCACGACCGCTTCTTCACGGACAAGGTCGTCGACAGGGTCTTCGCCTTCGAGGGCGCGGGCGTCATCAAGGACTTCCCCGGCAATTATACCCAGTACAAGAACGCCCGGGACGAGGAAGAAGCCGCCCGCGAGCCTGCCAAGAAACGCCCCGCCCCGCGGGAGAAGTCGCCCAAGGAACGAAGAATCACCTTCAACGAGCAGCGCGAGATGGAACAACTGGAGGCGGACATGGACGCGCTCGCCCGCGAGCGAGACGACCTGACGGCCGCGCTAAGCTCCGGGACGCTCCCCGTCGCCGACCTCGAACGCCACTCCCGGCGCGTCGCCGGGATCATCGACGCGCTCGACGCGAAAGAGACGCGCTGGCTGGAACTAAGCGAAATTTAACACGCAAAACAACATAATCATGAAACAAATCACCCTGACACTACTCCTGCTCGTGCTCAACGTCGCGGGCCTCGTCGCGCAGACCACCGTCGTGGACCGCGTCAACCCGATCATCGGCACCAACGGCATGGGCCACGTCTTCCCCGGCGCCTGCGTCCCCCACGGCATCGTCCAGCTCAGCCCGGACACGGACACCATCCCCCACAACGTCAACGGCGCCTACCAGCCCGGCGCCTACGCCTACTGCGCCGGATACCAGTACAAGGACAGCACCATCGTCGGCTTCAGCCACACCCACTTCAGCGGCACCGGCCACTCCGACCTCGGCGACATCCTCCTCATGCCCTTCACCGGCCGACGGCACGCCAACCCCGGCACGGCCGCCAACCCCGGCAGCGGGTACCGCTCCCGCTTCTCCCACGACACGGAGAAGGCCTCCCCCGGCTACTACGAGGTCTACCTCGACGACTACCGCGTCAAGGCCCGCCTCACGGCCACCGAGCGCGTGGGCGTCCACGCCTACGCCTACCCCGCGGGCGAGAACCGGCAACTGCTCGTCGACCTGCAGCACGGCATCTACAACTACGACGGCAAGGTGCTCTGGGCCTCCCTCCGCGTCGAGAACGACACGCTCCTCACCGGCTACCGCGTCACCAACGGCTGGGCGCGCGTCAACCACACGTACTTTGCCATCTCCTTCTCGAAGCCCATCCTGCACTACGGGTACGAGGAGCTGGAAAAACCGAAATACACCGGTTTCTGGCGGAAATTCGACCTTCACCACGACTTCCCGGAGATCGGCGGGCGGAAAATCGTCGCCTTCCTCGAGTTCGGCGACGGCGGCGACGAGGAACTGCTCGTGAAGGTGGCCCTCTCGGCCGTCAGCACCGCCGGGGCGCTCGCCAACCTGCGCGCCGAGGCCCCCGGGCGATCCTTCGACCGGCTGGCCGGCGAGGCCCGCGAGAAATGGGAGAGAGAACTCTCCGTCATCGAGGCCGAGGGCAGCGACGACCAGCTCGCCATGCTCTACACCTCCCTCTACCACGCCCACGTCAACCCCTCCCTCTACATGGACGTCGACCGCCGGTACCGCGGCCTCGACGGCAACACGCGCCTCGCCGAAGGCTTTGACAACTACACCATCTTCTCCCTCTGGGACACCTACCGCGCCCTCCACCCCCTCTTCGCCCTCATCGCCCCCTCCCGCGACCGCGACATGGCCCGCTCCATGCTCGCCCACTACCGGCAGAGCGTCCACGGGGCGCTCCCCGTCTGGTCGCACATGGCCAACGAGAACTGGTGCATGAGCGGCTACCACGCCGTCTCCGTCCTCGCGGACGCCATCGCCAAGGGCATCGACCTCGACCCCGTCGAGGCCCTCGAGGCCATGACCTCCACCGCCTCCATCCCCTACCTCGAGAACACCCCGGAATACCTCGCCCTCGGCTACGTGCCCCTCGATAAAAACGGGAACGCCGCCTCCACCACCCTCGAGCGCGCCTACGACGACTGGACCATCTACCGCGTCGCCCTCGTGGCCGGCGACACGGCCGCCGCCGCCAGCTACCGCCAGCGCGCCCTCTCCTACCGCAACGTCATCGACCCCGCCACCGGCCTCGCCCGGGCGCGCCGCGCCGACGGCACGTGGAAGGAACCCTTCAACCCCCTCGCCACCGAAAGAGAAGGATTCATCGAGGGCAACTCCCTCAACTACACCTTCCACGTCCCCCACGATGTCGACGGTCTCATCGCCCTCGCGGGCGGGGACAAGCGCTTTATCGCCCGGCTCGACTCCCTTTTCACCATGACACTCCCCGACTCTTTCTTCGAGCACACGGAAGACGTCACCCGCGAGGGACTCCTCGGCGGCTACGTCCACGGCAACGAGCCGAGCCACCACGTCCCCTACCTCTACGCCTGGACCACGGAGCCGTGGAAAACGCAATACTGGACGCGAGAGATCATGAACCGCATGTACCGCAACAACATCGACGGCCTGTGCGGTAACGACGACTGCGGCCAGATGTCCGCCTGGTACCTCTTCACCGCGATGGGATTCTACCCCGTCTGCCCCGGCGGCGACCAGTACGTGCTGGGCGCCCCCTACCTCCCCTACCTGAAAATACGCCTCGAAAACGGCCGCTCCCTCGAGATCAAGGCCCCCGGCGTCAGCGACCGCCGCCGCCACGTCAAGTCCGTGCGCCTCAACGGGAAACCCCTCGACCGCCGCTACCTCACCCACGCCGACATCGCCAACGGCGCCACCCTCGAGTTCGAGATGACGGCCCGCCCCTCCGCCAACTTTCCCGCCGGTAAGCCGTATTCACTGTCAAACGAAAAATAGTTTATCATGGACATTAAAAACCTCCTGCAACACCTCGGCGTGGAATCCCACGCGCTTCTCGCCTTCCTCGAGGGGGCGATCCTGTTCGCCTTCGCCGCCCTCGTCGGCTGGCTGGCGGGCCTCCTCGCGAGAAAAATCCTCGCCCGCGCCATCCTCAAGCTCGCCAGCCGGACGGCCGCCACGTGGGACGACCTCCTGTTCGACAGGCATTTCTTCAACCGGCTGGGCGCCCTCGTGACGCCCATCGTGTTCACCATCACCGCCCGGGCCGTCGACTGGCAACCGGCCCCCGTCATCGCCCGCCTGCTGGACGCGTGGATCGTCCTCTCCTCGACGCTCCTGCTGACCTCGTTCCTGGGCGGGGCGAACCGCGTCTACGAGAGCTACCCCCTCTCGAGGAACAAGCCCATCAAGGTCTTCGTGCAGGCCATCAACACCGTCTTCTACTGCCTGGCCGGCATCATCATCATCGGCATCTTCACCGGCAAGGACATCAACACCCTCCTCACCGGGCTGGCCGCCTTCGCCGCCGTGCTGATGCTCGTGTTCAAGGACTCGATCCTCGGGCTGGTGGCCGGCATACAGCTTAGCGCCAACAACATGGCGCGCATCGGCGACTGGATCGTCATGCCCTCCTGCGGCGCCGACGGCGAGGTGCTCGAGATCTCCCTCACCACCGTCAAGGTGCAGAACTGGGACAAGACCATCACCACCATCCCCGCCTACAAGCTCGTCTCCGACGCCTTCACCAACTGGCGCGGCATGGAGGAGGCCGGAGGGCGGCGCGTCAAGCGATCCGTCAACATCGACGTCCGCTCCGTCCACCACCTCGACGACCGCGAGATCGAAACCCTCCGCCGCTCCGCGCTCCTCGCCGGGTACATCGAGAAGAAGCTCGCCGAGCTGGCCGCCTTCAACGCCACCCGCGACAACCTCCTCGACGCCCGCCGCCTCACGAACATCGGCACCTTCCGCGAGTACATGGAATCGTGGCTCGCGAGCAACCCCGATATCAATCACGACATGACCCGCATGGTCCGCCAGCTACAGCCCGGCCCCACCGGCATCCCCCTCGAGATCTACTGCTTCTCCGCCCGCAAGGAGTGGATCGCCTACGAGCGCGTGCAGGCCGACATCTTCGACCACCTCTACGCCGTCATGGAACTCTTTAACCTCGAGGCGTTCCAGTACCCGGGAAACGTCGTCCCGGCCGAGACGTAAATCAATTACGAATTACGGATTACGAATTACGAGGGGTTGTCTA
>JAISAV010000216.1 GCA_031266545.1 Odoribacteraceae bacterium
TGTTGATATTGTATTGAATCTCATGGAATTGAAAGACTAAATATTGCCTTCTATAGAACTTAAGAAAAGACTTTTTTAACTGAATTTTAAGGAACACGAAACTGAACACCCTACCCTTCAGGGCGCAGGTTATAGGGCGTGTCTTTTACCCAACGCGATGCATTGGGCTGGGTTATGGCGGGCCTTCAGCCCTTAACCTGACGGCTATGCCCGAAGCGGGTTGAACATATCTCAATGCCTTTTCACGTAATGCCCTGTCGACAGGTTAGTTCAACCCACTTCGGGGTTGAGGAGAGAGAGGCCCTGTATCCCCCGGTCGCTTCGCTTCACCGGGGGTTATTCAAATTGGACACCTTCGGCGTCCCCGGCATCAATCCTTAACTTGACGGCATTGGCCCCGATCCTATCAGACGCCCCCGGCGCCAGCCCAATGCCGTCAACTTAAGGAATGACACCGGAAGATGTCAGCCCTTAATTTCGCTATCATCCCCTTAAGTTGACGCCCCCCGGTGCAGCCCCTCGCGCGAACGATATCGCGGCGGGTTTTGCGAATTGAATAATTATCCCTAATTTTGCCGGAAATTTAGGTGAACTTACCGTATAGTCGAATAAATATGCAGAGATTAACAAAGGCCCGCCTCGTGTTGGAGGACGGGACGACATTCGAGGGGACTTCCTTTGGACACGAGCAATCGGTGGCGGGGGAAGTCGTTTTTTACACGGCGATGACCGGCTACCCGGAGAGCCTGACGGATCCCTCCTACGAGGGGCAAATCCTCGTGCCCACCTACCCGATGATCGGGAATTACGGCGTGCCCGACGACGAGGAGGTGGACGGCATCTCGCGTTTCTTCGAGTCCGGGCGGATACACTGCTCGGCGCTGGTAATCTCCGATTACTCTTTCCGTTACAGCCACTGGAACTCGCGCCGGAGCCTCGGCGACTGGTTGCGTCACGAGCGCGTGCCGGGACTCTTCGGGATCGACACGCGGGCGCTGACCCGGCGGCTGCGGGAACGGGGGGCGATGAAGGGGAAAGTGCTTTTTGACGGCGAGGATCTCCCCTTTTACGATCCCAACGCGGAGAACATCGTGGCGCGCGTCTCCACGAGCGAGGTGGTGGAATACGGGTCGGGGCGCTACCGCGTGATCCTCGTGGACTGCGGGGTCAAGAACAACATCCTTCGCTGCCTGCTCGGCCGCGACGTGCGCGTCAAGCGCGTGCCGTGGGATTATGACTTCACGGGCGAGGCGTGCGACGGGATCTTCCTCTCGAACGGGCCGGGCGACCCGGCCACGTGCGGCGCCACGATCGAGCACGTGCGGCAGATGCTGGAAAAGGAGACGCCCATCATGGGCATTTGCCTCGGCAACCAGTTGATGGCGCGGGCGGCGGGCGCCGAGACCTACAAGCTCAAGTACGGCCACCGCAGCCACAACCAGCCGGTGATGCAGCCCGGGGGCAACCGCTGCTACATCACCTCGCAAAATCACGGCTTCGCGATCGACGAGCGGACGCTCCCCGGCGACTGGGAACCGCTGTTCGTCAACGTGAACGACGGCACGAACGAGGGCATCCGCCACAAGTGGAAACCCTTCTTCTCCGCCCAGTTCCACCCGGAGGCGGCCAGCGGGCCGGTGGACACGGAATTTTTATTCGATGATTTTATCGCCGCGATGGCCGCCGCGCGCGCGGGTCACGGTGTAAAGAAATAGCGCATGAAAAAGATACTATTACTCGGTTCGGGCGCCCTGAAGATCGGGGAAGCCGGTGAATTTGACTACTCCGGCTCGCAGGCTCTCAAGGCGTTGCGGGAGGAGGGGATTTATAGCGTGTTGATCAACCCGAACATCGCGACGGTACAGACGTCAGAGGGGGTGGCCGACAAGATTTATTACCTGCCCGTGACGCCGGAGTTCGTCGAGAAGGTGATCGAGAAGGAGCGCCCGGACGGGATCCTGCTGTCGTTCGGCGGGCAGACGGCGCTCAACTGCGGGGTGGCGCTCTACCGCTCGGGGGTGCTGGAACGTTATGGCGTGGCCGTGCTGGGAACCCCCGTGCAGGCCATCATCGACACGGAAGACCGGGAGATTTTCGCCTCCAAGCTGGCGGAGATCGACGTCAAGACGCCGCGCAGCATCGCCGCCAACTCCATCGACGAGGCGCTGGCGGCGGCGAAGAGCCTCGGTTTCCCGGTGATCGTGAGGGCTGCCTTCACGCTTGGCGGGCTGGGGTCGGGATTCTGTTCCTCGATGGAAGAGCTGCGGACGCTGGCGGCGAGCGCCTTCTCGTACTCGCCGCAGGTGCTGGTGGAGGAGTCGTTAAAGGGCTGGAAAGAAGTGGAGTACGAGGTGGTGCGCGACCGGCATGACAACTGCATCACGGTGTGTAACATGGAGAACGTCGACCCGCTCGGCATCCACACCGGGGAGAGCATCGTCGTGGCGCCGTCGCAGACGCTGAGTAACAGCGAGTATCACAAGCTACGGGCCATCGCCATCCGCATCATCCGCCACGTGGGGATCGTGGGCGAGTGCAACGTGCAATACGCGCTCGACCCCGGGTCGGAGGACTACCGGGTGATCGAGGTCAACGCCCGCCTGTCGCGTTCCAGCGCGCTGGCCTCCAAGGCGACGGGCTACCCGCTGGCCTTCGTGGCGGCGAAGCTGGGGCTGGGGTACGGCCTGCACGAGATCAAGAACTCGGTGACGCGCGTCACGACCGCCTGCTTCGAACCGGCGCTGGACTACGTGGTGTGCAAGATCCCGCGGTGGGATCTGAACAAGTTCGAGGGCGTCTCCAAGCTGATCGGCTCCTCGATGAAGAGCGTGGGGGAGATCATGGCCATCGGGCGCACCTTCGAGGAGGCGATCCAGAAGGGCGTGAGGATGATAGGGCAGGGGATGCACGGCTTCGCGGGCAACCGGTGGAAGGCGCGGGAGATCGACGAAGAACTGGTAAACCCCACCGACGCCCGCCTCTTCGCCATCGCCGAGGCGTTCGAGCGGGGCTATAGCGTGGAGCGTATCCACGACATGACGAAGATCGACCGCTGGTTCTTGCAGCGCCTCGAGAATATCTACTTGTTGAAGGAACAGCTCGCCGCGACGCGGGGACTGGAAGCGTTGAGCCGGGAGTTGCTGCTGCAGGCGAAGCGCTACGGCTTCTCCGATTTTCAGGTGGCGCGGCTGGTGGTGAAGGAGGACGGCCTCTCGCACCACGAGAAGATGCTGCGCGCGCGCGCCTACCGGAAGTCGCTGGGCGTCCTTCCCCGCGTGAAGCAGATCGACACGCTGGCCGGGGAGTACCCGGCGATGACCAATTACCTCTACGTCACCTACAACGGCGACGAGGATGATATCCTCTACGAGGGCGACGGCCGCTCGGTGATCGTGCTGGGATCGGGGGCCTACCGCATCGGGAGCAGCGTGGAATTTGACTGGTGCGGGGTGAGCGCCCTGAACACGATCCGCGCGCTGGGCTACCGCTCGGTGATGATCAACTACAACCCGGAGACGGTGAGCACCGATTACGACACGTGCGACCGCCTCTATTTCGACGAGTTATCGTTCGAGCGGGTGATGGACATCGTCGAGCTGGAACGCCCGCTGGGGGTCATCGTCTCCACCGGCGGCCAGATTCCCAATAACCTCGCCATGCGCCTCCACGGGCAGCGGGTACCGATCCTCGGCACCTCCCCGGAGTCGATCGACCGGGCGGAGGACCGGCAGAAATTCTCCTCGATGTGCGACGAGCTGGGGATCGACCAGCCGCGGTGGAGCGAGTTGACCTCCCTCGACGACCTGTACGCGTTCGTCGACCGGGTGGGCTTCCCCGCGTTGATCCGTCCCTCTTACGTGCTCTCCGGCGCGGCGATGAACGTCGTCTCGAACAAGGAGGAGTTGCGCTACTTCCTCGACCTCGCCGCGGAGGTCTCGAAGGAGCACCCGGTGGTCGTCTCCGAGTTTATCGAGCAGGCCAAGGAGGTGGAGATCGACGCCGTGGCGCGGGAAGGGGAGATCAAGGCTTACGCGATCAGCGAGCACGTGGAGTTTGCCGGCGTGCACTCCGGGGACGCGACCATCGTCTTCCCCGCGCAGAAACTTTACGTCGAGACCATCCGGCGGATCAAGCGCATCGCGCGTTCCATCGCCCGGGAGCTGAACATCTCCGGGCCGTTTAACATGCAATTCCTCGCGAAGGACAACGACATCAAGGTGATCGAGTGCAACCTGCGCGCCTCGCGCAGTTTCCCGTTCGTGTCCAAGGTGTTAAAATATAACTTCGTGGACATGGCCACGCGCGTCATGCTCGGCGAGCAGGTGGAGGAGCTGCACCGCTCCGTCTTCGACCTCGATTACGTGGGGGTCAAGGCATCGCAATTCTCCTTCGCCCGCCTGCTGAAGGCCGACCCGGTGCTGGGCGTGGACATGGCCTCGACGGGCGAGGTGGGATGCATCGGCGAGACCTACTACGAGGCCATCCTCAAGAGCATGCTCTCCGTGGGCCAGCGCGTCCCGGAGCGCACGATCCTGATCTCGTCAGGCCCCGCCCGCTCGAAGGTCGAACTGCTCAATTCCACGCGGATGCTGCTCGAGAAGGGCTACACGATTTACGCCACGGGCGGCACCTCCAAGTTCCTCGAGGAGAACGGCCTGCACGTCGCCACGCTCTACTGGCCGGACGAGGCCCGCGAGCCTAACGTGATGCAATACCTCCGCGACCGGAAGGTGGACCTCGTGATCAACATCCCGAAAGATCACACGAAACGGGAACTGGATAACGGCTACAAGATCCGCCGCGCCGCCGTGGATTACAACATCCCCCTCATCACGAACGCCCGGCTGGCCAGTGCGTTCATCTACGCCATCTGCAAGGTCGACCCCGCCGACATCGCGATCAAGAGCTGGGACGAGTATTGATGGCCCGTTGGGCCAATAACGAATCACGGGGCGAACCTGCAAATGCGCCCGCCATCTTGCGCGAGATTTTTTCGTTTTCGTGTGCTAAAATGAGAGACGTTCAAGAGACAATCTTGTAAATGACAGCAGTATGAATTATTTTAATCAATTCCGTGCTCGAGGCGAACACCACGTTTCTTAATCTTTATCGGGTTTGATACGCGAACTGCACCCCGAAAGCTGGACAATAACTTGCGAGGTGCAGTTCAATCACCCGCTGGATTTTTTTTGCGAGTTATCCTGCGCAATTCCCGTGCGGCCGTTCGTTAATCGTTACCACCGCCTGTTTGAAATTGATCTAGGAAAAATTTTCGATTTCCCGCATCCTCTCTCTTCTTGTTCTCTTTCCTTTTTTTACGATTGCGAACGACGAAAACTGCCGCGGCGATTCCCCCTAAAAACGCAAGTGCGAGTATACTAAGCTGTTCTTTTGTATCTGTACTTAATGGTAACTGGTAAATCAATAACTTCGGTATCCAGTATAATACCATCACGTAAACACACGTGATGATTATTTGTCTTGTTAATTTTTTCATGATAGAATTTTTTGTTTTTCCCATGTGTTGCTTACGTTTACCACATAACTAAAGCCGCTACTGTTGACGCAAAAATAGCTGATATAATAACACCAGGGATACCACCGGGAGTGCCAGTATAAGCACCTGCAAGATCACTGATCACAATACTATTTCCTAATTGATACCCTGCGGGGGGCCAATCGCACTGGCAAGTAATAGGGTCAAAACGTAGACCGGAGGGACATTGAAGGTATTCAAAATGAAGTATCCCTCCGCTATCGCAGAATATCAGATAGTAACAATTTTGATATTCTGGGTGAGGGATGCATTTAGACATACCCGGAGATAAACCCTGTCCTTGATTCCAGAGATAATATTCGATCTCACCCAGATTAGCATTCATATTTTCAACTTCCCCGCTGTCAATTATATTACCGTATAACATGGTATGCCACGCCGCAAGATTTTGATGCCAGTATTCCGTTGAATGACGGGCTACAGAAGTGGCGTACAACAACTGCTCTGCTTCGGCTACCGTGGGAGCATTCTGTTCTATCTCTTCTTCCAGCGCCCATATCTCCCTCTTGATACTATCAACGGTCATATTTTCTGTATTCACAATTGTGAGCAACCTGTCGTAGTATTCTTGCTGGAAAGGCGTGAGCATTTCCTGGACATCCGCTTCATTGTCGATCGAGATTTGGCCCGTAGCAGATCGCGTGACATTTTTTACGATCGCCGTTTCAAGCACGTTTTCGTCTACATCAGGAAACCAGTTCTTCATCACCCTTTTCGTGGAATTAAGGATAAGCGACGAGTAATCGTGCACTTCGGGCGAAAAACTTCTTGTCCCCGGCTGTTCCCCGGATTCTTTGAACAGCCGTGATTTCTCTGCTGCCAAATCTGCAAAAATGGAATCCAAGCCACGGTTGTGGAAAATACCAACATCTTCTATTTCCACTCTTTTTTCTAGCGTGATCCCGCCTTCATTTCTCGCTTCTTTGCGAGAAAAATTACAGGCAACTGCCATGGCTAACAGTAAACCGGTCATTACACTCGAGATGGTAATCGTTTTTTTCATAAATCCGTTGTATTAAGCGTTACGAGCGCTTTTGAACAATTCTTTTGCGAGGAGCCGAAGCGCATAAAACTCCATGAAAATCGCTACGAAGTTAAGTTTTAAAAAGCGGAAAACAAATATTTTGTAGATTTTTTTATTTAATCACTACTTAAAAAGCCTCCTCGCACCGCGGTGAAGTAAAAATCTTGCAGGCAAAAGAGTCAAAAAATAAATGGGAAAAGACTTTTCTTTGAGTTTGTCCGCTTGTTTCTTCAAGTTCTACGCGATGGTGGCCATGAAAGTATTTATTCGAAACGGGAACTGGATAACGGCTACAAGATCCGCCGCGCCGCCGTGGATTACAACATCCCCCTCATCACGAACGCCCGGCTGGCCAGCGCATTCATCTACGCCATCTGCAAGGTCGACCCCGCCGACATCGCGATCAAGAGCTGGGACGAGTATTGATGGCCCGTTGGGCCAATGACGAATCACGTGACGTGAGGGTTGCACGCAATTCGTAACGACTATAAAAACAACGGGGGTCGGTGCATGCGCATGCTCGACCCCCGTTTTTTCGTGTCACAAGTTAGGTTGACCTACTTTGTATTGGTCTTGGTGGCGTTACCTACGGTCATGATGGAACTATCCTTTTTCATGACTTTTACCGGGACTACCTTTTGAGAACGTGCCTCCACCTTCTTCGTTTGCTCGAGGAGTATAGTATCGGCCAGGGGAGGGGGTGGTGTGTTCGTGTGGCTCGCTTTTTCCATGGTAGTGATGATGATCACGCCGTTCTTTCCTTTCTTCCCGTACATCTTCGTGGCTGCATGATCCTTTAGGATGTGGAAACTGTGGATCTTATCTTCGGACAAGGCTTGAAGTTCATCCAGCGTGACCTCCTTGTCATCGATGATGACTAGGGGAAGGGCGGTCGAGTCGTGGGAAGCGAGACGAATATCGAACCCGTTGTCTTTTTTTATGACAGAGTCAGGTAAGATCGAGAGAGGAGGAGGTGGGGTCGTGCTGATGACGATCACGCCGTTCTTTCCCTTCTCCCCGTAAGTCCCCGTGGCCGCATTATCCTTCAGGATGGTGACACTGTGAAACTGGTCTTGGGACGATGCTTTAAATTCATCCCGCGTGACCTCCTTGCCATCGATAATGACCAAAGGAAAGGCGGTCGAGTCATGGGAAGTGAGACGGATGAAAGAGGCGGGAGGAGTGCAGGTATCCCCGGCGCCACTCGCCACTTTTTCCATGGTGGTGACGAAGATCACGCCGTTCTTTCCCTTTTCCCCGCATGCGTCCGTGGCCTGCTTGCCTTTCAAGATGGAAATCTTGTAGATCTTGTCTTGGGGAAATACTTGAAGCTCTTGAAACTCTTCCCACGTGACCTCCTTGTCGTCGATGATGACCAGGGGGAAGGCGGTCGAGTCGGTAGGCGCTTGATCTTTTACGAAAAGATCGCTAACTTTGGCTGCTGAAACCTGCTCCAACGAGGAGGAGATTTCCGGGTGGGCGAATGCCGCGACAGAGATGGCGGCCAGCGGGAGGACGTAGAGATACTTCAACCGTGCCCACGCGTTGGATTTTTCTTTTAACATCATAGTAATTCTTGATTTTAGTTTGCTGTGATTAAAACTGTTGGCCACGGAAGTGAAACG
>JAISAV010000239.1 GCA_031266545.1 Odoribacteraceae bacterium
TGCTGCCGCACGAGGTCGGCGTGCTCCCGTACCGCCTCCGAGAAGGAGCAAAAGATGATCCCGCGGCTGGCCAGCTCCTCCTTGAACGTCGTGCGCACCGAGACGCTGTCCATCACCGCATCCACGGCCACGCCCGACAACGCCTCTCGCTCGTTGAGGGGAATCCCCAGCCGGTCGAACGTCGACTTCAGCTCCGGGTCGATCTCCCCGCGCGGCCCCTCGCCGGTGACCCGCGGCGCCGCGTAATAGATGATCTCCTGAAAGTTGATCGGCGGGATCTCGAGCCGCGCCCACGCGGGCATCTTCATCGTCAGCCACCGCCGGTAGGCCGCCAGTCGAAATTCCAGTAGCCAGCCCGGTTCCCCCTTCTTCCGCGAGATCAGGCGCACCACCTCCTCGTTCAGCCCCTTCCCGATCGTCTCCGTCTCCACGTTCGAGACGAAGCCGTGCTTGTACTCGCCGCGCGTGAATTCATCGAGTATATTTTCCTGGTTTTTATCCATATTTCTCCTCCTTTTGAATCACCCGCGAAAGTACGAAAAAAAAACGCCCGTCCCACCGCCGGTCGGTAGAATATCCCTGGGACGGCGGCGGGACGGCGGGAAAATGCCCCCTAAAGGGCGATGTCATCAAGTTAAGGGCTGAAGGCCCTCCAAGCAATAGCGTGGGGCAACGCCCCACGAACCGGATCATACTATTCACCAAGCCCTGAAGGGGCGTAAGCAATAGTATTGTATGACTTTGTTGCAACGAGTATATCGTGACTATCAATTGCTTATAAAACGATTCGTAAAATCGACATTTTGAATAACTAATTTGTTTCTACATGATTAGAAAAAAATGGCATCTCGTATTAGCTAAAAGCTGTCGATTATAATTTTCTAAAAACTAGTGTATTACCCGTTGCAACAACGTCGTATTGTATTGTATTGTATTGGATCGCAGGCTTTCAGTCTGCTTATTATCCATCGGATGACTATTCGTAGGGCGTTGCCCCACGCTATTGCTTAGTGCTCTTTCAGAGCATCTTATTCCTTAACTTGATGACATTGCCCTAAAGGGAATATTTGGTGCGCAGGTACGCGTGAAACGCCCCGTGCATCACCGTGGCGCCGGTCAGCTCCTCGTCCGACGGGGGGGCGGGCAGGAGAATCGCGTTGCACGCGTCGTTCAGTTCCTCGTCCTCGTCCAACCGTTGCTTGCCGAACTGCCGCTCGAGGTCGCGCGCGTCGGCCAGCAGCATCCGCGCCAGTGCGTCCAGCGCCACGCTCCTCGCCTGTAGCAGGCGCCCCTCCCGGTACTCTTTCATGAACGCCTCGACCCATGCGTCCGCGAGGTAATCCGCGAAGCGACGCAGCAGGAACACCCGGCGGCGGATCACCTCGTAGCGCTCCCCCGGGTGACGGGCCGCGGACTCGGACAGGGCGACGTAAGCCAGCTCCGCCGCCTCGATGCTCTCCTCCTCTTTCTCGTCGAGGTTCAGCAACAACGCCACGTGGAGGCCGTCGGCGTATTCCCCCAGCCGGTCAAGCGACCGCGCCCGGCGGTACACGGCGCGGCGCCCGGCCAGCAACGCCCGCAACGCCCCGCCCGCCGTGCGCCGGTTGCCCTCTCGTAGGCAACGTATCACCTCGTCGAGCACGTTACTCATCTCGCGAGAAGTTAGCCCACCCCTGCGCCTCGAGTTTAAAAAGGAGGCCGTCCCGCGCCACGAGGTGGCATCCCTCCTCCGGCGCCGTGACGTGGCCGATGATCGTCACCCCTTCCATGACGGAAAGCGCGCCGAAGCTCTCTATCGGCGCGGCGAAGAGCAGTTCATAATCCTCCCCGCCGGACAGTGCGCAGGTGACGGGATCCATGTTTAACTCCCCGGCCACGAGGCGCGTCTGCTCGTCCACGGGGATCCTGTCCTCGTACACGCGGCAGCCCACCCCGGAGGCGTGGCAGACGTGCAGCAGTTCCGACGAGAGGCCGTCCGAAACGTCGATCATGGCCGTCGGCCTGACCCCGGCCTCCGCCAGCCGCCGCGTGACGTCGCCGTGCGCCTCTGGCTTCAACTGCCGTTCGATGACGCGCTCGTAGCCCTCCAGCGCCGGGCGTACATCGGGATCGCCGGCGAAGACCGTCTTCTCCCGCTTCAACACCTGCAGGCCTGCATAGGCCGCCCCAAGGTCGCCGCTCACGCACAGGAGGTCGTTCACCCGGGCCGTGTCGCGGAACGTGATCTCTCCCGCCGCCGCTTCCCCGATCACCGTCACGCTGATGCACGCGCCGATGCGGGACGAGGTCGTGTCTCCCCCCACCAGATCAATCCCGTAGCGCTCGCACGCCAGGTAAATCCCCTCGTACAGTTCGTCGAGGGCCTCCACCGTGAAGCGGCTCGACACGGCCAGCGACACGGTCACCTGCCGCGGCACGCCGTTCATCGCGTAAATATCGCTGGCGTTTACCGTGATGGCCTTGTACCCGAGATGCTTCAGCGGCACGTATGAGAGGTCAAAGTGTACCCCCT
>JAISAV010000253.1 GCA_031266545.1 Odoribacteraceae bacterium
CCCGGCGTCTCCGTCCGCGTGAAGGGCACCACGCGCGGCGTCACCACGACGGCCGACGGCTCGTTCAGCCTCACCCTCCCCGACGCCGGGGAACACGTGCTCCTCTTCTCCTTCGTGGGGATGAAAAGTGCGGAGATCACTTTCCGCGGGCAGGCGACGATCAACGTCACGCTGGAGGCGGACGTGGTGGAGATCGCCGACGTGGTGGTCACCGGTATGTTCACCCGCCGCGCGAACAGCTACACGGGCGCCATCGTGACCGTGACCGGGGAAGAACTGAAACGCGTCGGCAACGCGAATATCCTTTCCAGCCTCAAGAACGTCGACCCGTCGTTCATGGTGGTCGAAAACCTACAGGCGGGATCCAACCCGAATGCCCTGCCGGAGATCCAGTTGCGCGGCCAAACCGGCCTCTCGCACGTCGGCAACGAGTATCAGAATAGTCCCAACCAGCCCCTCTTCATCCTCGACGGCTTCGAGGCCACGCTGACAAAGATCCTCGACCTCGACATGAACCTCGTGGCGAGCGTCACCCTCCTCAAGGATGCCACCGCCAAAGCCATTTACGGGTCGAAGGCCGCTAATGGCGTGGTCGTCATCGAGACCGTACGCCCAGAGAAAGGAAAGATGAAGATCAATTACACGGGTAGTCTCGACGTGCAGGCGCCCGACCTTTCCAGCTACAACCTCACGAACGCGCGGGAGAAAGTACGGGCAGAGGTACTCGCCGGACTTTACACCTCGGAGTCGGTTACCACTCAGATCAACCTCACGCACAAATACACCGAACTGACTCGCCTCGTCGAGGCGGGCGTGAACACCTACTGGCTCGACAAGCCCCTGCGCGTGGGCACCGGCCAGAAGCACTCCATCTACCTCGAGGGGGGTGACGACTACATGCTCTACGCCGTCGATCTCTCCTATAACGGCGTCGCGGGCACCATGCGCGGTTCCGACCGCTCGACGATCAGCGGGGGCGTCACGCTCTCCTATCGCACGAACAACCTCCTCTTTCGCGACCAGTTGAGCATCGACGGCAACCGATCGAGCGACTCCCCGTACGGTTCCTTCTCCCTCTTCACGCTGATGAACCCCTACGACATGATCCATGATAAGGACGGCAACATGGTGCAGCAGTACCTCTACGGCACTATCTCGCAGCCCAACCCGCTGTGGAACGGGGAGGTCAACACGCGTTATGACTCCCGCTACACCTACATCACGAACAACACCTACGCCGAGTGGCGCGCGCTGGAGAATCTGCGGCTCACCGCCCGCTTCGGCTTTAGCACCCGCGCCTCCACCGCCGACACCTTCAAGCCCGGCGAGCACACCGATTTCTTCAACTACGCCGCCGACGGCAAGTACCGGCAGGGCAACTACTCCCTGACGCGCCGCGAGGAGAACAACATGAGCGGGGACGTCGGCGCGGCGTGGTCGCTCACCGCCGACAAGCACGTGCTCTTCGCCAACGCCCAGTTCACCGCCAGCCAGAGCCGTTACGACTACTACACGGTAAACGTCGAGGGCTTCCCGAACAAGAACATGAATCACGTCACCTTCGGCGTCTCCTACGCCGGGACGAAGCCCCCCGGGGCGGAGGGCATCTCGCGGGAGATGGGCGGCGTGGCCTCCGTCAACTACTCGTACGACGACCGCTACCTCTTCGACGGCAACTATCGCCTGAGCGGCTCCTCCGAGTTCGGCGCCAACAAGCGCTGGGGTCATTTCTACTCGCTGGGCGCCGGGTGGAACGTGCATGAGGAGGCTTTCCTCCGCGACGCGGCGTGGCTCGACCGCCTCAAGTTGCGCGTCTCCACCGGGTACACCGGCTCGCAGGGATTCAACTCCTACGACGCCATCGCCACCGTCGGCTACTACCCCGACCAGCAGTACGACAACCGGATCGGCTCTTACCTGCACGGGCTGGCCAACCCCGACCTGAGGTGGCAGCGCCGCTACGACACCAACGTTGGCCTCGACCTCGCAATACTCGCCAACCGCCTAAATCTCCGTTTTAACTACTACGAGGCCAAGACGAAGGGTGTCATCGCCGACATCACGACCCCCCAGTCGATGGGCTTCCCGATGTACATGGCCAACATCGGCGAGGTCGAAAACAAGGGCTTCGAGCTATTCGCCTCGTGGCGACCGTGGGAGGATAGGAAGAAGGGAAACTTCGTGAACGCCTTCGTCTCCGCCGCATCCAACACGAACCGCCTCGCAAAGATCTCGAACGCCCTGAAGCAGTACAACGAAATCAACGACCGCTTGCAAGACAACGAGACGAGTAACACGAGCGTGAGTACCCGCTACGAGGAAGGCGCCTCGACGACCGCAATATGGGTGGTACGTTCCCTCGGCATCGACCCGCGGACGGGCAAGGAGGTCTTCGTCAAGAAGGACGGCTCCCTCACCGAGACGTGGCGCAGCGCCGACTACGTGAATGGTGGCGACGCACTGCCCAAGGTGAGCGGGAACTTCGGCGTCAACGCGGAGTTCCGCGGTCTCGCCCTCAACGCCACGTTCACGTGGAGGGCCGGTGGGCAACTGTACAACAGCACGCTCGTCAGCAAGGTGGAGAACGCCGACGTCCGCTACAACGTGGATCGACGGGTACTGAATGACCGCTGGAGCGAGCCGGGACAAGTGGCCCGATTCAAGTCCATCGCCGATAACTCGCCCACGCAACCGACTTCCCGCTTCGTCAAGGACTACAACACGCTCACCTTCGCGGCGCTTAACCTCTCGTACGATTTCCGGGACCACGATTTCCTAAAGCGGTCGTTCTTGCAGCGCCTCAAGGCCTCGTTCTACATGAACGACCTCTTCGTGATCTCCTCCGTGAGGACGGAGCGGGGGACGAGTTACCCGTTCGCCCGGTCGTTCTCTTTCTCGTTACAAGCCAATTTCTAATGATAAAAATTACCTGACATGAAATATTACA
This sequence comes from Odoribacteraceae bacterium, assembly GCA_031266545.1. Classification (GTDB taxonomy): domain Bacteria; phylum Bacteroidota; class Bacteroidia; order Bacteroidales; family Marinifilaceae; genus JAIRKS01. Next base: position 2,948 of record JAISAV010000253.1, read on the forward strand.
GATATATCCTCGTCCTGCTGGCGACGCTCTCTTGCGCATGCTCGGACTGGCTGGACGTGCACCCGAAGTCTCGCGTACTCGCGGGCGATCATTTCGAGACGGAACAGGGGTACGCCGATCAACTGACGGGCGTCTACACGCGGATGACCTCTACCGCCCTGTACGGCCGCGAGCTGACATTCGGTCTACGAGAGGCCCTGTCACAGAATTATGATTTGGACGTCGCCAGTTCTTACGCACGCGCCGCCCTCTACGAGTACGCCGACGAGGGGGTAAAGGCGAAAATCACCAACGCGTGGGCCGAGAGCTACACGGCTATCGCCAACCTCAACCTGATGTTGGAGTACATGGAGACGGTCAACCCCGCCAAGTTCTCCGGCGTGAATTATAACGTCTACAAGGGAGAAGCGCTCGGCCTGCGGGCCTTCTTGCACTTCGAGCTGCTGCGGATGTTCGCGCCGGCACCCGCCGCCACTCCTAATGCACCCGCCATCCCCTACGTGACGACCTACTCGACGCTCGTGACGCCCCTCTCCACGGTAAGCCAAGCGCTTGATCTCGTCATCGCCGACCTGACGGCGGCCATCGAGTGTTTGAAGAGCGATAAACTCTACACCGCCGAGGATGCTACCGAGGCATATCAAGCGCGGAACGAACGGGCGAGTCGTTTCAATTACTATGCGGCCCACGCCACATTGGCCCGCGTCTACCTCTGGAAAGGCGACGCGGGGAACGCCCGCACCCACGCCGAGGAGGTCATCGAGAGCGAGCGCTTCGCTTGGGCACACTACACTTCCATTATGGCGAGCAACATCACGGAGCGCGACCTCGTCTACAAGGGCGAGCACATCTTCAGGTTGAACATCAACAAGCTGGTCGACGTCGTCAAACCCTACTTCACGGCCAGCTCCGGCACGGAAAAACTCTCCCCCTCCGAGACGAAAATGGACAACATCTTCGAGGTAAGCTCCGCCGCACTGGGCATGGACTATCGCTACACGTACCACTACGCGTACGACGGGGGCGAGCGCTACCTCGCCAAGTTCTGGCAACCGGAAGGGGGTACTTACACGGACATGATGCCCCTCATCCGCCTCTCCGAGATGTACTACATCGTTGCCGAGGCGCTGGCGACCAGCGACCCTGCGCAGGCGGTGGAACTTCTCAACACGGTGCGCGGGCAACGCGGACTCTCCAACTACCCGCTGTCCGAGACGCTCTCCACCGCCGCCGTGCAGGAGGAGATATACAAGGAGTACCGGAAGGAGACGCTCGGCGAGGGACAGCTTTTCTATTACTACAAGCGGCTAAACCTCAACATCATCCCCGGCTCGTCCAAGCCCGGCAACAACGCGGCCTACGTCTTCCCGCTGCCGGATAACGAGATAGAATTTGGAAACAGGTAAAACATCTAAACACGTCAAATCATGAAAAAACTACACACGCTTATCGTTGCCGCAACCCTCGCGGCCTGCCTCTTCACCGCTTGCAGGAATGACGCCTTCACGTGGGAAGACTACGCGTACGCCCGCGTCGTGGGGCCGGAAAACTGGACGCTCGGCACGGATTCGCTGCATTTTAACTTCTCCGTGCAACCCTCCGCGATGATCGAGTTCGTGGTGGAGGCCGAGATCATCATCATGGGAGAGGTCGCCGACCGCGACCGTGTCGTGCATCTCGCCGTCAACCCGACGCAAACAACCGCCATGAAAGAGACGCATTACACGATCCTCGAAAGCGTCACGATTCCCGCCGGTGAAGCCAGCGCCCCCTGCCACATCACCATCCGCCGCACGCCGGAACTCCAATCCGCGAACGTCCGCCTCCGCGTGGAGATCGCCCCCGGCGGCGACCTTGGCCCCGGAGTCAACGAGTGGAACACCCTCACTATCCAGTGGAACGACATGATCTCCCGCCCCATCAACTGGGACGATCTGACGGAGTTCTTCGGCGAGTACAGCGACGTGAAATTCCGCTTTATCATCTCCACGCTGGGCGTCTCGCTATTCACGTATGGCGACCCGGACGGCATGAGCTGGGGCATGATGAATAACTATCGCCTGATCCTCGCGGACGCCCTCGCCCGCTATAACGCCGAACACCCCGGCAACCCGCTCGCGGACGAAAACAACCAGTTTATCACCTTTTAACTCACGATCATGAAACGCATATTTTGGATCCTTTCCCTCTTCCTGCTCGTCAACGGTTGCAACGAAGACCTGGGAAATTATGATTACGACTATGATAAGGCGCCTGAACTGCGCATCGACACGATAGGCGTCGACAAGACGGACATCTGGGGCACGTGGAACATCGGGGACACCGTCCACATCAACCTCAACGTCACCTACGAGGGGCGTGAAGACCGCCTCGTCTACCGCTGGTTCATCATCGACTATCCCTACCGGACCGTGACCGAGGGCAACGCGCAAGTCTGGCCCCCGGCCGACACGATCGCCCGCACGCGTTCGCTTGATTACATCGTCGACATCGCCGCCGGCCGGTGGGTTTACGTCTACCTCATGGCCAAGGACACCGTGAACGGCGCGGCCGCTTTCTATGGCTTCGGCTACAAAGCGATCCCCGAGGCCGGCACGATCAACGGCATCTACTGCCTGCAAGAAAAAGAGGGGCGCGTCGACATCGACATCATCGGCTCCGTCCGCGCGCTGGTGATCGGCGGCGACCACCACGAGGTGGACTACTACAGCTCGCTGCACCCCGGTGACCCGCTCACGGGCACGCCCCGCGTCTTCGAGTACTCCACCACCGGCCGCTACTTCTACATCTTCACCGATGACGTCGGCCTCCGCGTCAGCCCCACCGGCATGACCGTCATGGAGCGCTGGGAGGAGATGTTCTACTCGGCGCCCGTCTACAAGCCGCAAGCCGTCGTCGGCCTCAACAATTGCGACTTCCTGATCAACGACGGGAAACTGCACGTGCATTACATCCAGCCCACCGGCGAGCGCAAGTTCTCCGTTCCGATCCCCGGTAACTACAACCTCGCGCCCTTCCTCGCACGGCAGACCATCGCCTCGTGGGGCGTCGTCCCGGACGCCATCTCCGCCTACCAAGTCGTCTACGACAAGGCGGCAAGCGCCTTCCGCCCCTTCTTTAACCGGGGCGTCTCGCTAGGCCATTTCTCCGAGACCGTGAACGACGCAGTGTTCGACGTCAACAACATGGAAGGAGAGGTCATCTACGCTAACACGGTAAACGCCGGGGAAACGATGATCGTCTCGCGGCACGACGACGGCTACCACATGCACGTGGCCAACTTCTACAACGCGATAGACGACGGGAACCTCGCCCGTTACACCCGCTCCCTCGCCGGATGCGTCGGGATCGAAAACGCCACCTGCTTCGCCTCCGGCCTTGCCGGCCCCGCCCTCTTCTACGGCTCCGGCGCCAACGTCTACTCCTATTCCTACACGACCGGCCAGACCACCTCCCACCTCCTCTGGGAAGGCGATCCCGGCGAGGAGGTCACGGCACTCTGCCTCCTCGGCACCGGCGGCTTCCCCACGTCGGGGCGAATCCTCTGGATCGCCGTCTGGAACGAGGCGCAACGCGAGGGACGGCTCGTGGAGTTTGAAATCAACCCCGTGAGCGGCGTCGCCGAGGCCATGTACGCTCCGATGTTCTCCGGCATCCCGGACAACCCCGTCTACCACGAGGGAATGGGAAAAGTACTCCTCATGACCCAAAGATATTAACCCGTGAAAACAAGTAAACACCTGTACATGATCCCCCTCCTCGCGGTCGCGTTATCCCTGACCACGTGCGGGGATCCCGACACGTTCACCCTCGTCGGCACGCTAAGAGGACTCCCCGACGGGACAAAAGTGACGCTAATCCCCGCCGCAACGCACCAAAACGAGGTGCCGCTGGCCGAAACCTCCCTCCGGGAAGGTCGCTTCGAGATCGCGGGCCAACTGCCCGAACCGCATCTTTTCTATCTCCACGTGGGCGAGGGCAACTCGTTGATCGGGGAGACGATCATGCTGGAAGCCGGCCATGTCACCGTGGACGGGGAAGTCATCACGGGCGACGGGCCGCGCTGGCGCTGGAAAAGCGTGAACGTGGAAGGCTCTAAAATGCACCAACTCTACAAGGAGAAAATGGCCTTCCGCAACCGGCTGGACGAGGCGCACGCCGCCCTGCAAGCGATGGAGGCGTCCGAACGGGCCGACGCCGAGCGAGCTTTCTTCCGCCGGGCGGGGGAAGAAATCCCCGCAGCCATTGCCGCAAACGGCGACTCCTTCTGGGGGCCGCTGCTCGCACTGGTAAACTACAATTATTTTGATTCCAAGGCGATCGCCCTCTACGAGGCATTCTCTCCGGAAGCGAAAGAGAGCTACTACGGCCAGATCCTCTACCGGGAGTTATTCCCGGAGCGACTGGTCGGGAAACCGCTACCCGCCTTCTCCCTCCCCGACCGCCACGACAAGGCGCACGCCGACGGGACGCTACGCGAAGGAAAGCGCCTCGTGGTAATTGACTTCTGGGCCTCTTGGTGCGCTCCCTGTCGGCGAGAAATCCCGCGGCTAAAAGAGCTATACGCTGCTTTCGCCCCCCGCGGGCTGGAAATCATCAGCCTCTCCATCGACAAGAACCCCGAAGATTGGAAAAAAGCCCTCGACGAGGAGCAAATGCCCTGGCCCAACCTACTCGACACGGTGAACCTCTTCGGCGAGCAGTTCAACGGGAAAACTATCCCCGCCCTTTTTCTTGTCGATGCCAACGGCG
>JAISAV010000036.1 GCA_031266545.1 Odoribacteraceae bacterium
TTACCGAAAACGGCGCCTACTCCATACTCAACCGCGAGATGTACTACATCACCGAAATCCTTGTCGGCAAAGGCTTTGGACACAACTATGGCGTGGACTTTACGCTCGAAAAATACCTCGCCAAGGGGCTGTACTGGATGCTGAACGCTTCGCTGTACGAATCGAAATACCGCGATGGCAATGGCGCGTGGCACGACACGCGCTACAACCGCAACTTTGTGGTAAACGCTCTGGCAGGCAAGGAATGGATGCTTAGTAACAACGTACTGGGCGTAAACCTCAAAATGAGCGTGCTTGGCGGACAGCGCTACACGCCTGTTGACGAAGCCGCCACGCTTGCCCATCCCGACTTTGAGGCGCAGTATGACCAGTCGCAAATGTACGCCCGCCAGTTTTCGCCCCAAATAATGGGCGACATTTCGCTAAGCTACCGCATAAACCGCCGACGCGTTGCCCACGAGTTTGCCATAAAGACCGTCAACGTTACCGGTACGGAACGGTACATGGGGCACAAGTACAACCTGAAAACCGGAATGATTGAGCCGCGCATGTACATAACCCGCATGGTAAACGTGAGCTACAGGATAGAGTTTTAGGTGTGTGTGCTAAACCCAAATACGGTGCATCGAACTGGGGTATAGCGGGCTTTAGCCATTAGCATTAACCACATTACTTATCCGTGACGGGTGGCGGGATATTCTCCAGCGGAGTTTCTTCCGGCGGGGTATTTTCCAGCGGAGCGGCGGTAGGGGAGGGGCGAGTGGTGTAGATATCGTTTTTGTCGAGAGGGCGCAGGTATTCCAACCACGTGAAGTTTTTCAGGCGCGTTTCCGAGGGTTGCACCATGAAGAGGGGGGTGACAGCGCCGTCGCCAGAATTGTAATAGGTGATATCCGTGACTTGCCGGTCGCGGATCTTGATCATGATGCGGGGGGCGGAGGCGCTGTGTGGGCCGTAGTAGAGGCCGTTATCGTCCACGAAGTAGATCGTCTCCCCGTTGCCGTCGGCCTCGATCTTGTAGATCTCGTTATCGTGGAAATAGCCGGTGAGGGTGCGGCCCGTGATCTGGTCGAACATCTCGGTCTGTTCGCGGCGAGAGATCATGGTAGCATCGTTTTTCAGGTGAAACTCCTTGGCCTGCCCGTCCGAGAGGACGAAAGAGACGGTCTCTCCCTTGAGCTGGTTGCCGCTGGCCCACGCGACGGGATCGTTATAGAGGGTGACGGTAGAATCGCTGCTCAGGTATACCATCGAGTCGCAGACGCCCTGCAGGTCGCGGCTGAAGAAGCGCACGTGGTGGTGGGCGCTCATGACGTGGTTGCCGAGGGTATCCTTGTGCACGAAGAGGGTGTCGCCGTGCTGGAAGAGAGAGTCCCGCTCCCCGACGAGGATCAGCAGTGCCTCGCGGGTGACATAAGAGAAGTCCGCCAACTGGTCGGTCATCGCGTACTCTCCCTTGACGATGACCTTGTTCACCGTGTCGTGGATGATGACGTGGCGGAGCATGGTGACTTGTTGCAGGACGCTGTCCATGATCATGGTATCGGCCCGGGCGGTATAGGCGGCGTGCGTCGCGAGATTATTCCGGTACAACTCGGCGTGTCCCCGGGCGGTGTCGTACCAGCCGTCTTCCGAGTAGAGGGTATTATTCTCGTCCCCCTTCCCGTAAATGCGCGTGGGGCCGACGATCGACACGACGTTGGTGGCGGTGCTATACTTGAGGGTATCGGAGAAGATCATGTACTCCGGGGAGTCGACCGTCACGGAGTCCACGAAATTGGCGATCTTGGTCTGCGTGAAATAGTAGCCACGCTGGCTATCCAACGTGTTTTTAACGTCCACGAGGCGTCCCTTGTTGAAATAGTAACCAAATTCCCAGATCCCATCGTAGTCGAGGAAGTGGGTAGTGAGGGTCATCGACGGGTCCTTGAGGGTGACGTTCCCGCGCACTTGCGCGAAGCGGGTGTTACCGTCGTAATGAATATAATCGCCATCGAGGTGAATGCTATCATTCTGGATGGCGCGCACGTTGCCGAAAGCCTCGACGATGTTGCCCGGGTGGCGGAGGAGGCTATCGCACCACATGCGCATGTTATCGTGCGTCATGTAGACGTTGCCGGAGAACCTGTCCGGCCGTCCCTGCGTCCCGCCCCGCAGGAGGTCGGACGTGATATTGATCTTGATCTTCTCCTGTTGTTGCGCCGTCGCCGGCCCCGCGACGAGGAGTAACGCGACGAGGAGCGCGAGGCTACTTGACCCAGCCCCCTTGCCGCAGTTTCTCGGTGGTGTACTCATCGTCGATATGGATATACGTGTTGGCTTGTTTTTCCTTGATCCACGCCTTGATCACGGTGGTCATTTTTTCATCCTGTAGCTCTCCCTCGAAGTAGCTCCAGTCCTCCTCGAGGTTCACCTTGTGCTCGGGGTAGAAGGCCCGCAGCTTGATGATCTTGTACTCGTCTTGCCCGCTACCCGTGTCGAGGAAGGGTTCCGAGATATCGCCCGCCTCCAGCCGGGCCACCTGCCGGGCCATCTCGCCGCGCACCTGCTCACGGGGGATCCGGGACTCGGACTCCTCGTTGATGATGAGGCCGCCGTTGTTGCGCGTGCTCTTGTCGTCCGACAGGCGGGCGGCCACGCGCTCGAAGGGGAGGTTCTCCTCCTTGATGTAGTGGACGATCGAGTCCAGCTTCTCGATGGCCTCTTGCCGCCCCTTCTCCTCGATCTTGGGGCGCAGGAGGATGTGCCGCACGTTGACCAGCTCGCCCTGCCGGTCGATGTACTGGATGATGTGGAATCCCACGTCCGTCTCGACGATCCGGGAGATCCTCCCCGCCTTCAGGCTAAAGGCGGCCTCGGCAAATTCCGGCGTCATCATCATCTTGGCCTGGTATCCCAGCTCGCCGCCCTTGAGGGCCGACGCGTTGTCCTCGGAGTAGAGGATGGCGAGCCGGTTGAAGGTCGTCTCCCCGGAGAGCACCTGCTCGCGGAAATCCCTCAATCGGTTCCTCAGTTTTTCCTTCTCCGCGTCGCTCACCCGCGGTTTCACGACGATCTGCTGGATCTCGTATTTCGCGGGGACGTCCGGCAGGGAGTCCTTGTTCGCCTTCTGGTAGAAATAGCGTATTTCCGAGGGGGTACTCTTGACGTGGGCGGTGATGTGGCGTCTCATCTCGTTGGCGATGGTGCCCTCCCGGATCTGCTCGCGCATGTCGTTCCTGATTTCCGGCAGGGAGCGGCCCATGATGGCTTCCAGCCGTTCCTCGGAGCCGCCCACCTGTCGCAGGTAGGCGCCGATCTGTCCCTCCACGTTCCGGTTGACCTGCTCGTCCGTGACGATGATGCTGTCCACCTTGGCCTGCGCCAGCAGGAGTTTCCGGATGAGGATCTCTTCCAGTATCTTCGCCCGGTCCTCGTCGTTCCCCGCGATGAAACCTTGCCGGTAGGCGTTGACGAACTCTTTCTCGATGTCGGATTTCAACACGATCTCGTCCCCCACGATGGCCACGATCTTGTCCACCACGTTTTCTTGTGCCGGCACGCGGGCGGCCGCGGCGAGGAGTAGTAATAAAAATAGGTATCTCATAAACGTTATTTTATTCGTATATACTGACAAAGTTCTTGCGCGTGCCCTCGTCGTTGATCTGTCGCTCGAGGTTGGTCTCGAACTCCATCTTTCGCTTGTTGAGCAGGATCAGCTCGATCTCTTGCTTCACGTAGCCGACGGGGGCCACCTCGCGTTCTCGCACGATCTCGTTAATCTTGAGGAAATAGTAATTCTCCTCGTCTTCCACCTCCACGCGGGTGTCGTTTGCATGTCGCGCTTCCCACGCGCCCTGGTCGACGGGGAGGAAGTTCAGCAGGTAGCGCAGCTCGACCCAGCGGTTGTTAAAGTTGTCGAATTTCTTGGCGTTGGTGATGCTGTACTCTTCCAGCGCGGCGAGCGCCTCCGGCTTGTCCGAGCGGAACCACTCGCGGAAGCCCGCGATGTTCGCGGCGGACTTGGGGATGATGATCAGCAAGGCCCTCACCACGGGGTGGTTCAGCACGAAGTTGATCTTGTTCTGCTCGTGGTAGGCGTCGATGTCGGCGTCGCGGATCTCGCGATCCATCTTCTGGGCGATGAGCTTGCTCTTGTACTTGTGGACGAGCAGGGAGGCGGAGTAGTCCTCGACTTGCCCGCGGATGTCGTCTTTCTCTTCATCCGTCAGGTTCTCGATGGCCTTGGCGAGGAGCAACTCCCGGGTGATCCACTCGCGGCGGTAGCCCCGGGCCATGATCAGGCTGTCTTGCCTCGGCGTTCCGGGGGGGATGAAGGCCGCCACTTCAGGCTTGTAGAGGTACTTGTCCATGACCTTGGCGACCGGCGCGTTATCCCTCGCGAACTCTTGCTTGCACGAGCAGGCCGGGAGGGCCAGTAACATGACGACGGGTAAAAACTTCATAGCGTTTGATTATAACGGGGGCGAAAGTAATAAAAAAATGGTTGTCCACCAACCGCGATGACGATATTTGGAAAAATGGCGGCCAAAATAATGAAAAAGGTTTTGTAGTTTCGCGAGGGATTAACACGATATGACGGGACACGAGGCTATATTGAAACGTTACTGGGGCTACGACGCGTTCCGCCCGCTGCAAGAGGAGGTCATCCGTTCCGTGCTGGAAGGCAGGGACACGCTGGCGCTCATGCCCACGGGCGGGGGGAAGTCGTTGACGTACCAGGTGCCGGGCTTGATGCTGGACGGGACTTGCCTCGTGGTGACCCCCCTGATCGCCTTGATGAAGGATCAAGTGGGCGACCTGAAGCGGCGGGGGATCGCCGCCGAGGCGCTCTACACCGGCATGGAGCGGGAGGCCTTCGCCTCGATCGTGAACAAGTGCATCTACCATCGCGTCGATTTCCTGTACGTCTCTCCCGAGCGACTGGCCTCGCCCGCTTTCCGGGACCACCTGAAGCAGGTGCCCGTCTCGCTGATCGCCGTGGACGAGGCGCACTGCATCTCGCAGTGGGGCTACGATTTCCGCCCCTCGTACCTGCGCGTGGCCGAGGTACGCGAGTTTTTCGAGGACGCGCCCGTGCTGGCGCTGACGGCCACGGCCACCCCGGACGTGGTGGAGGACATTCAGGCCCGCCTGCAATTCCGGGAGCTGCGCGTGCTCTCGAGGAGCTTCCGGCGGGAGAACCTTGCTTACGTGACGCGGGAGTGCGAGGACAAGGCCCTGGAGACGAGCCATATCCTCTCGAGGATGCGGGGGAGCGCGATCGTGTACGTCCGCCGCCGCGACACGGCGGAGACGCTGAGCGCCTTCCTGAACGGGGAGGGGATCGCGGCCGATTTCTACCACGCCGGCCTCTCCCTGCCCCGTCGCGAGCAACGGCAGGAGGCATGGAAATCCGGGCGGGTGCCGGTGATCGTGGCCACGAACGCCTTCGGGATGGGGATCGACAAGCCGGACGTGCGGGTGGTGGTGCATCACGACATCCCGGACGGCCCGGAGGCCTATTTTCAGGAGGCCGGGCGCGCGGGGCGGGACGGGCAGCGGGCCTACGCCGTGTTGCTGCACGACCGCTTCTCGCTGGCGGACCTGGCGTCACGCGTCACGCGGGGCTTCCCGGGGAAAGAGTACGTCCGGCGGGTCTACGTGGCGCTTTCCGATCATTTCGGCATACCGGAGGGGGGGGGCGACGGGATGGCTTTCGAGTTTAACCTGTCCCGCTTCGTCGCCCTCTTTAAATTAAACCGGGCGATGACGCGCTCCTCCATCGAGATATTGACGGTGGCGGGCTACCTTGAATGCACCACCGCCGTCAACGCCCGCCCGCGGGTGACGATCCTCGTGCCGCGGGATCGCCTGTACGAGATGGAACAACTGGATCCCGCCGCGGAACGGGCGCTGGTGCTCTTGATGCGCCGCTACCCCGGGATTTTCGTCCAGGACGCCTTTATCGACGAGGACGCGCTCGCCGGCGAGCTGGGCGCCTCCACGAGGCAGCTCCACGAGGCCTTCCTGTCGCTGTCCCGCCGCAAGATCATCCGCTACATCCCCGGTGACGACAACCCCTACATCGTCTACCACATGCCCCGCTTCCCCGCCTCGTACCTCGCGTTTGACCACGACGTCTACGAGAAGCGGAAGCGCGCGTTCGCCCGCCGGATCGCCGCCATGTCGGCTTACATCGAGGAGCGAAAGCAATGCCGCCAGCTCTACCTGCTCGCGTATTTCGGGCAAGAGGAGCGGGAACGGTGCGGGATATGCGACACGTGCCTCGCCGTCAAGAAGCGCGCGAGACGGCACGACCGGGAAGAACTGGACGCCACGATCCTCCGCCTCCTCTCCGAGCAGGAACTGGGACCCCGCGAGCTGGCCCGCGCGGTGGACGCCGACCCGGGACAGGTGATCGAGCGTCTCCGCCTGCTGCTCGACGAGGGGCTGATCTCCTACGCCTCCTTCGACAGGCTACAACGGTTGCCGCCCGA
>JAISAV010000045.1 GCA_031266545.1 Odoribacteraceae bacterium
GGCGCTTAAAATTAAGGGAATGGTGATCATTCCCGTTTTTAATTTTTAATCTCTTGCCAAATATCTTGCCAAATAATGCATTAATTTGACTTCATAGATACTAACGGGCTATGCTTATCACGAACCCAGGTTAACCACTAACCGTTAACCAACGGCCTAATTCACCACGTTCGTGGGATGCCCGGCGTAAAAATTCAGGATATTGGCGATTGCCTCGCGCCCCGTGGCGATGCGGGTATCGACGGTGCCGGTGGCGTTGTGCGGGGTGAGCACCACGTTGTCCAGCGCGTAGAGGCTCTCGGTGACGTGCGGCTCGCGCTCGAAAACGTCGAGGGCGGCACCGGCGATGGCCCTCTTGGCGAGACATGCCGCGAGGGCCTCCTCGTGGATAATGGCCCCGCGCGCGGTGTTGATCAGGAAGGCCGTGGGTTTCATCCACGCGAGTTCCCGCTCGCCCAGCATGTGGCGCGTCTCCCCGGTGAGCGGCGCGTGGATGGAGACAAAATCGGAACGGCGCAAGAGCGTCTCCAGGTCGACCCGCTCGTACCCCTCGACGCTGCTCCGGCGGTTGTGATAGATCACCTCCATGCGAAACGCGGCGGCCATCCCCGCGACGGTCTTCCCGATATTACCCATGCCGATGATCCCCAGCGTGCGTCCTTCCAGCGTGAAGCCGAGGTTGCGCATCGTCCCCCACATGCCTTCCCGTTCCACGCGCACGCGTCGGTCGCACTCGGCCACGCGCCGCGCCGCGGACAGCATCAGCCCCATGGCCATCTCCGCCGTGGGATAGCAGACGCTACGGGGCGTGTTGCAGACGACGATCCCCCGCGAGCGGGCGTAAGCGATGTCGATATTATTATACCCGACGCCATAATTACTGATGATCTTCAACCGCCGCCCCGCGTCGATCAAGGCGCGGTCGAGCGGGCGCTGGAAGATGGGGAGGAGCGCGTCGTACTCCCCGATCATTTGCATCAACTCCTTGTTGGTGAAATACTCTTTTTCGGGCAGCGTGTAAGCGTGTTCCTCGCCCAGCCCGGAGAAGGATTCGACGGGAATCCTGTAGGTGACCAATATTTTCATTTTTTCGACCGTTCAATTTATTTTTCTCCGCGATATTACATAAATTTGCCCGCACTATAAGTCATGAAAAGCATAAAAAGAGCGATCAATATATTTTCCCTGTGCGTTATCGTTTTAGGGGTGCTGGTCATCGGCCTTTACCTCGCGCTAATGACCTCGTTCGTGCAGACGCGGCTGGTGGATTATGTCACGCGGCAGCTTCGCGCGCGCACCGGGGTGGAGATGTCCGTGGGGCGGGTGAGCTTTCGCCCGCTGGAGACCCTCGTGCTGGAAGACGTGCTGCTGAAAGACAGCCAGTCAGACACGCTGCTCTTCGTCAAGAAACTCTTCGCGCGGCTCGACGCCGTCAGCATCCTCCGGCGCTCTTTTACCGTGAAAGAGCTGCGTCTCGACAAGGCCCTCTTTAATTACCGGATGCAGCGCGGGGGAGAGGACGGCGACAGCGTCACGAATCTGGACGCGCTGCTGGCAGCCTTCGCGCGACAAGAAGACACGGGGGAAACGCCCTCGACGACAAGCTGGCAGGTGAACCTTGCCGGCGTGGAGTTGCGGGATTGCCGCGTCACGTACGTCGAGGAGGGATACCGCCCGGTGGAGTACGGCATCAACTGGATGGACATCGATTGCCGGGAGGTGTACGTGATCCTGCGGGAGATTGACCTCGCGGGCGGGGGAGTGCGCGCGCGGGTGGAGGGGCTACGCCTGCAAGAGAAATCGGGTTTCGGGCTGGACGAGCTAACGGGACGCGTGGCGCTGGACGACACCCACCTGCTGGTGACGGAAGGGGTGATCAGCACGGGGCGCAGCCGCTTGTGCCTCGACACGCTGGCTTACGAGTGGATTCCCGGCGAGGGGTATTGGAGCGATTTCGTCCATAAGATGCCGCAACGCTACCTCTTTTCCGACGCGGAGGTGTTCCTCGACGACCTGTCGTACTTCAGCAGCACGTTGCGGGGCATGAACAGCCTGATAGCGGGCAGCGGGGATGTATACAACACGGTGGCGAACCTGTCGGGGCGCGACCTCGACCTGCGCGTTGGGGACGAAAGCCGGTTGCGCCTCTCGTTCCGGTCGGAGGGGTTGCCCTCGGTCCCCAACACGCGTTTCGAGATAGAGCTGTTGGAGAGCCACCTGTCGCCCGCGGAATTGCGGAAAATATACCTCCCGTGGCTGGAAGGAGAGCACCTCCCCATCCCGGAAATCCTGGACCGGTATGGCGCGTTCGACCTCTCCGCCCGCTTCTCAGGCGGGGTAGACCACTTCGAGGTGACCGCCGCGAGCACGACGCCGGGACTGGAAGGAACGGTAAGCCTGAACTACCGGAGTGACACGACCGGCTACCACTACGCGGGAAAGGCGCGCCTCGACCATTTGGATTACGCCCTGCTCGCCGGGCAAACGTTCCTGGGAACAGGCACGTTTGAAGGGGACTTCAATGGCGCGGGGGGCGAAAAGGCGGACTTCGCGATGGAGGGACGGGCGGGACAACTGCCGCTCTTCAACACCAGCCTGCAACAACTGCAACTCTCCGCGCGGATGGACGGGGATCGTTACATCATCCACTCGCTCGTGGACAACGACTCGATCCGCGCGGACGTCACGATAGAATACACCTCGCGGGACACCCTGACCTCGCTCTCGATCCGGGGGGAGGCCGACGCGCGGGAATGGAACGCGTGGGCGCCCACCCTGTTCGCGCCGGGCGAGTCGGCGGGCCTGAACTTCTCCGGTAGCTGGCAGGAACGCGGGACGTCCAGCCGGGCGGATCTCCTGGTGACCCCGCTGTACTACTCCAACGCCCGGGGGCGCGTCTCCATCGACACGCTGGCCTTCACGCACGCGATGGCGGGCGAGCGGGGGTACACCGCCCTGCGTTCCGACGTGCTGGACTTTCAAATCACGGGAAACTACCGGGACGCCCAGCCGGGGGAGTGGTGGGATTACCTCGTGTACAACTACTTCCCCTCCTACGAGCACGCGCTGAAGCGCGCGCCGCCGCGGGATCTCAACGTCGCGTGCACCGCCACGTTCAAGGAGTTCGACGCGCTCCTCGACGTCATTTACCCGGAACTCTCCCTCCCCGGGCAGGCCGGCCTCTCGGCCCGCTACGACGGGGCGAACGGGGGGATCGCGCTGGAATTTAGCGCCGACTCGGTGGCGTGGGGGAAGATGCAGCTCGTCCGCCCGAAGATACGCCTCGCCGGTGACGCGGACACGCTCGATGGCGTCTACACCGCCGATCGCCTGGATTACGCCCGCGTGGGTCAAGTGTACAACGTGCGGAACACGATGAAGATACGCCCCGACCACGTGGGGAACGAACTCACGTGGAGCAACTGGGGACGGGAGACGTACAGCGGCGCCCTCTCCGCCGACCTGAGCCTGTTGCGCTACCAAGACCGCTACATCACGCAGGTGCTCATCCAGCCCGGCGTGATCATCATCGGCGACAGCCTCTGGCGGATGGAGCGATCGCTGATCATCAAGGAGCGCGACAACTTTTTCGTCAACAACTTCGAGATACGGCGGGACGACCAGCTCTTCCGCCTGCAAGGGCGCGTCGGGGAGAGCGTCCACGACACCCTCTTCGTGCGCTTCGAGAACTTCGAGTTGTCGCAGTTTAACCGCCTGCTCTTCAACGACCGCGTGGCCCTCTTCGGCAAGCTGAACGGGCAGGTCAAGGCGCAAGACCTCTACAAGAACCGCCTCGTCTACGCCGACGTGGAGTTGCGCCAGTGGGGCGTGGCGCGGGACACGCTGGGGGTGCTGAGCGCACGGTCGCGCTGGGACTCGCGGGAAAAACTGCTGCGGATCGACATGGACAACCGCTGGGAGGACCGCGTCCCCTTCTCCGCCTCCGGCCACTACAAGCCCGCGACCGACGAGCTGCAAGTCAAGGCCGTGCTCTCCTCGATCAACGCGCGGCAGGTCACCGCCTACTTCCCGGGACTGCTGGGGAGCGGTAGCGGCGCGATCTCCGGGATCCTGAACGTGGAAGGCCCCGCCGACAACCCGTCGCTGGACGGCTACCTGAGCTTCGACCGCGTCGCGATCCCCGTCGAGGGCATCAACACCACGTTCCGCCTGAACGACCGCCTCGAGATCAAAAATAGCCGCCTGCTCTTCGACCGGCTGCGGGTACAAGACGCCACCGGCAACGCGATCAAGACCTCCGGCTACTACGACATCGGCAAGGGCCTCTACGACGTGAACCTGAAATTCAACAAATTCTTGATATTAAACGCCACCCCCTCGCACGACGAGACGGTGTACGGGCAGCTCGCCATCACGGGGGGCGCGCGCGTGAACAACCTCGCCGGCGGCGTCCCGTCCATCGTCGCCGACCTGAGAACGGATCAAAACTCCCGCCTCTTCATCCCGCTGGGGAGCACCGGCATCGATGACGAGTATAACTTCCTGCACTTCGTCAACACCCGCTCCCCCGAAACCCGCCGTCAGGCGGGCGGGCGACGAACGGACGACGAGCGCCTCGACCTGGACGTCGCCCTCCAAATCACCGACGCGCTGGAACTGCAACTGATCTTCGACCCCACGGTCGGGGACATCCTCAAGACCGCCGGGGAAGGCTCCTTCCGCCTCACCCTCGACAAGGACAACCAGGTGAATATCTTCGGCGAGTACGCCGTGGCGCGGGGGGAGTACCTCTTCACGATGGGCAACCTGATCAACAAGCGTTTCGTCCTTCAACCCGGCGGGAGCATCACGTGGCACGGGGCGCCCGACAACGCCCTCGTCAACATCACGGCCATCTACCCCCTGCGCGCCGCCCTCGGCGACCTCGTGCAGGACGACGTCAGCGGTTGGAGCGCCCAGGACTACCGCGCCAAGGTGCCCGTCGAGTGCACGCTGCAACTCACGGAAAACCTGATGAACCCCACCGTCAACTTCGGCATCGAGTTCCCCTCCCTCGACACCAAGGTGCGTAGCACCCTGCAGGGCCTCCTCGCCGGGCCGGACGACATCAACAGGCAGGTGTTCGCCCTGCTGGTGATGAACCGCTTCTACCCGATGAACAACCAGGAGGCCATGTTCCGCGACGCGGGCTATCAGGCGGGCGTCGCGACGGCCAGCGAGATGCTCTCGCGGCAATTCTCCCGCTGGCTCTCGCAATTCAGCTCCAACCTCGACATCGGCGTCGCCTACCGCCCCGGCGACCAGGAGAATAACAACGAGTTCGAGTTCGCCCTCTCCACGCAGGTGTGGCACAACCGCGTCTCCATCTCCGCCAACGGCAACGTGGTGGAGGGGGCCAGGGCCAACGGGCAGGCGCCCGTCACCGGCGATTTTGACGTGGACGTGAAGCTCAACACCCCCGGCACGCTCAAGCTCAAGGCTTACTCCCACACCGACACCAAGATCACCTACAACGCCACGGAAACCGTGCAGGGCGTCGGCGTCTCCTACCAGGAGAATTTCGACACCTTCTGGGAACTATTCCGCAAGTATTTCGGATTTTTAAACAAGAAAAAAGATAGAAAATAACCCGCGCCGGTGGCAAAACGCCGGCGATAAACCAAAAAAAGAAGTATGAAAACAAACGATTACATGGAACGCGAGGCGCGCTACGGCGCCCACAACTATCACCCGCTCCCCGTCGTGCTGGAGCGCGGGAAGGGAATCTTCGTCTGGGACGTGGACGGGAAGCGCTATTTCGACTTCCTCTCCGCCTACTCGGCCGTCAACCAGGGACACTGCCACCCGAGGATCGTCAAGGCGATGACCGACCAGGCGTCCGTCCTCATGCTCACCTCCCGCGCCTTCTACAACAACGTGCTGGGCGAGTGGGAAGAGTACATCACCCGCTACTTCGGCTACGACAAGGTGCTCCCCATGAACAGCGGCGCCGAGGCCGACGAGACGGCCCTCAAGCTGTGCCGCCGCTGGGGCTACGACGTCAAGGGCATCCCCGCCGACAAGGCCAAGATCATCGTCTGCGGCGGTAACTTCCACGGGCGCACGATCACCATCGTCGGCCTCTCCGACGACCCCTCCTCCTACGACCGCTTCGGCCCCTTCACGCCGGGCTTCGAGCGGATACCTTACAATGACATCCCCGCCCTTGCGAAGGCCCTCGAGGACCCGAACGTCGCCGGTTTCCTGCTCGAGCCGATACAGGGCGAGGCCGGCGTCTACGTCCCCGACGAGGGTTACCTCAAGAAGGCGTACGACCTCTGCAAGTCCCGCCGCGTCCTCTTCCTCGCCGATGAGGTGCAGACCGGCGTCGCGCGCACGGGCAAGATGCTCGCCTGTGATCACGAGGGGGTACGCCCCGACATCCTGATCCTCGGCAAGGCCATCTCCGGCGGCGCCATGCCCGTCTCCGCCGTGCTGACCGACGACGAGATCATGCTCACCATCAAGCCCGGCGAGCACGGCTCCACCTACGGCGGCAACCCCATCGCCTGCCGCGTCTCGATCGCCGCCCTCGAGGTGATCAAGGACGAGCACCTCGTGGAGAACGCCGACCGCCTCGGCAAGATCTTCCGCGAGAAGG
>JAISAV010000063.1 GCA_031266545.1 Odoribacteraceae bacterium
TGCCATAGCTCGGGGGGCAGTTGCTCGCGCGCGATAAACTTGCCGGGACAGAGGAGGGTGGCCCGCTTGATCACGTTCCGCATCTCGCGGAGGTTTCCCGGCCAGCGGTAACGTTGAAAGATGTCCAGCACGGCGGGGTCGAATCCCGTCACCTCCTTGCCCAGCTCGGCGGTCGAGCGGTCGAGGAAATGGTGGGCGAAGAGCGGGATGTCCTCCGCGCGTTCGCGCAGCGGGAGGGCCGTCAGCGAGAACTCGTTCAGGCGGTGGAACAGGTCCTCGCGGAAACGCCCGTGATCGACCGCCTCCTTCAGGTTCTCGTTCGTGGCGGAGATCACGCGCACGTCCACCGGCACGTCCTTGTTCCCGCCGATCGGGCGCGCCACCCGCTCCTCCAGCACGCGCAACAGTTGCACCTGCACGTCGTAGGGCAAGTTGCCGATCTCGTCGAGGAAGATCGTCCCCCCGGAGGCCAGCAGGAAGTAGCCCTCCTTGTCGGAGATCGCGCCCGTGAACGACCCCTTCACGTGGCCGAAAAACTCGCTCCCCGCCAAATCCTTGGGCACCGCGCCGCAGTCCACGGCGACGAACGGGCCGGCCGCCCGGCGGCTCAGCGCGTGCACCCGCCGGGCGATGTACTCCTTCCCCGTGCCGCTCTCGCCGCTGATCAGGACGGTCATCATCGTCGGGGCGACCAGCCGGATATGCTCGTGCAACTTGTCGGCCCGCTCGCTGACCCCCTTGAGGTAGGTGGCGGCCGGGGTCTCGCGGTCGCCCGCGGCCTCGCGACTGGCGCCGGGATCCGGTTTCAGGGCCTCGTGCAGCAACTTCAGGATCTCGTCCGGGATCACCGGCTTGGAGACGTAGTCGAAGGCCCCCAGCTTGATCGCCGTGACGGCCGTCTGGATGTCGGCGTAGCCGGTCATCAGGATCACGCGCGTTTTCGGCGCCCGTTCCTTCACGCGGCGAAGCAGGTCGATGCCGTCCGCGTCGGGCAGGCGCAGGTCGGTCAAGACCACGTCGTACGCCCCGGCCTGCAACGCGGCCATCGCCCCGGCGTGAGAGAACGCGCTATCTACCTGAAATTTCCGCTTTTCCAACCATGTCCGCAACATGATACAAAACGTCGTGTCGTCGTCGACCACTAATACTCGTGCCATATTCTTGGTTTTGCTCCACGAAAGTAAGCCAATAATCAACAGGATAACCGGTTTTAACGTATTTTAATTCGCGGGCGGGCGGGGGAGGCCCGAATTATACGCGTCCCGCGCTGCTCGCGGTTTGGAAAATTTCATATACATTCGCGAGCATAAACAAAAACACTCGCCCATGTCAATGAAAGCGCTTGCCGGGCAGACGGCCATCTACGGGATCAGCAGCATCGCCGCGCGCATGTTGAATTACTTGTTGACGCCTTACCTGACGCGGATCTTCTCGGAGGAGGGGTATGGCGTCGTGACGTTCATGTACGCGCTGATCCCGCTGGCGCTCGTCGTGCTCACGATGGGCCTCGAGACGGGTTACTTCCGCTTCGCCGGGGCGGCGCGCGCGCGGGAGGAGCGGCGCGCGCTGTTCGCCTCCGCGTGGGGGGCGGTCAGCCTGCTGGCCGGGCTGCTCGTGGTCGTCGTGACGTGCTTCTCGACGAGCATCGCGGGGATGCTGGGTTACGCGGAACATCCCTCCTTTATCTGGCTGGTGGGCCTGATCATCGGGCTGGACGTCGTTATGGCGATCCCCTTCTGTCGCCTGCGGGCGGAGGGGCGGGCCGGGCGATTCGTCGTGTTGAAAGTGGTGTCGGTGGTCATTAACGTGGCGCTCTGCTTCTTTTTTTACAGCGGGCTGCCGGGGCTGGCCGCACGCGGGGAGTTCCTCGCGTGGGCGTGGAACCCGGCGTTCGCGCAGGGGTACGTCTTCGTGGCCAACGCCGTGGCGAGCGCCGTCACGCTGCTGCTGCTGTTGCCCGGCGCGGGCACGTGGCCGCGGCTCTCGTGGCGCGTGTTGAAGCCGGTGTTGCTCTACTCGTTGCCCCTGCTCGTCAGCGGCATCGCCGGCACGGCCAACGAGTTTATCGACCGCCTGATGATCGAATGGCTGCTGCCGGTAGAGATCGCGCGGGCCTCCGTCGGCGTCTACGGGGCGGTGGTCAAAATCGGGGTCATCTTGCTGCTCTTCACGCAGATGTACCGCTACAGCGCCGAGCCGTACTTCCTCTCCGGGATCAAGCGGGAGGACTTCACGCGCCTGAACGCCGTGGCGATGAAGTATTTTATCATCGTCTCCATCGCGATTTTCCTGGGGATCACCCTCTTCGCCGACCTCTTCGCGCTGATCATCGGGCGGGACTTCCGGGAGGGCATGTACATCCTCCCCGTGGTGCTGGTCTCGAACATCCTGTCGGGGATCGTCTTCAACCTCTCGTTCTGGTACAAGCAGATGAACAGGACGCGCTTCGCGATCATGATCACGGGCACGGGGCTGGTGTTCACGCTGGTATTCAACGTGCTGCTCGTGCCCCGGCTGGGATACTTCGGCGCGGCGCTGGCGCGACTGGCCTGCGAGGTGGCGATGGTCGTCGTGAGCTACCGGCTGAACCGCGTGCACTGCCCCACGCCCTACGAGTTGCGCCGCGTCGGGGAATATGCGCTGGTCGGCGCCCTGCTCTTCGGCGCGGGGCTGCTCACGGCGAGCGCCCCGGCCGCGATCCGGTACCCCTGTAACGCTCTGATGTGGATCGCCTTCTGCCTGCACGCCGCGCGGCGCGAGAAGATAGACGTCATGTCCATGATCACTTCGATCACTTCTATAATTAAACAAATGAAAAGATGAAAACAGCTATTTTTTTAATCGCATGCCTGTGGATTGGCTGTCATCCTCACCCGGAACAACAAGGAAAAGAACAAGAAGAACAACAACGCCTGCCGCCCGTGAAGGCGCTCGAGGCGTGGCTGGCCCTCCCGGTCCGCGGCGTGGTGGAGGAGCAGCCCTTCGCCCTCGAGCCGCTCTCGAGGGAAGAGGCGGAGGAGGCCACGCGCCTCATCCTCGACGACGAGCGGCAGGCGTTCGCACGGCGACGGGGGCACGAGTGGGGGGAGAAACGCCTCGCCCACGGGAAGTACATCATGCCGTTCATGTACCGCGTCTTCGGGGAGAAACCGGCGGACGGGCGCTCGCTGTACATCTCGTTGCACGGCGGGGGCAACACCTCCGCGGCCGCTAACGACGGGCAGTGGCGCAACCAGTTGTACCTCTACACCCCGCGGGAAGGCGTGTACGTGGCCCCGCGGGCGGCGGTGAACGACTGGAACATGTGGTTCCAGCCCCACGTCGACACGCTCGTCGACCGCCTGATCCGCCTCGCCGTCATCGAGACGGGGGTCAACCCCGACAAGGTCTACCTCCTGGGTTACTCCGCCGGTGGCGACGGCGTCTACCGGCTGGCGCCCCGGCTGGCCGACCGCTGGGCGGCGGCTTCCATGATGGCCGGGCACCCCGGCGACGTCTCCCCGCTGGGCCTGCGGAACATCGGCTTCATGCTCTGGATGGGCGCCAACGACTCGGCGTATAACCGGAACAGCGAGGCGGTACGCTTCGGCCGGGGGATCGATAGCCTCGCCCTCGACGACCCGCGAGGGTACCGGCACGAGACGCGCATCGTCGCCGGGAAGGGGCACTGGATGGACCAGGTGGATACCCTCGCCATCCCGTGGATGGCCGCCTTCCGCAGGAACCCGCTCCCGGAACGGGTGGCGTGGCAGCAGGACGACGTGACGCGGGACGCCTTCTACTGGCTGTCGGTACCCGCCGACGAGGCGCGCGCCCGGCGCCAGATCGTGGTCTCGCGGGAGGGGAACACCTTCACCATCCTGCGCGACGACTACCCCGGCGTGACCATTCACCTGAACGACGCGATGGTCGACCTCGACCAGCCGGTCAAGGTGATCAAGAACGGGAAAACGCTCTTCGAGGGGAAAGTCTCCCGCGACATCGCCAACATCTACCGCTCCGTCGAGAAACGGGGCGATCCCGGCCTCGTCTTCTCCGCCCGCGTGACGGCGCGGTAGGCCCGGTGGCGTCAGGTTAAAGGGCTATAACCCGGCCAGGGCGTTTCCTTGGCCGGGTTTTAATCTTTGACTTTTAACCGTTTTTTTTGACAGGATGTGTCCGGCATCAGTTTTTTTTCTCTATATTCGGCGGCGATTTTAACATGAACTATTTAAATCATCAAATGCTTAAAAACATGAAAAAAGAAAACTCGCTACTCATCGCCTTCCCCGTCCTGTTCGGATTCTTCGTCATGGGCTTCTGTGACATCGTGGGAAGGGCCTCCGATTACGTGCAAGAAGCCTTTGGCTGGACCGACGCCATGACGGGCTTCGTGCCCTCGATGGTCTTCATCTGGTTTCTCGTCCTCGGGGTCCCCGTCGGGATCAAGATGAACCGCTGGGGGCGCAAGAACACCGTCCTCCTGAGCATGGTCGTCACCATCGCCGGGATGATCATCCCGCTCGTTTACTACAGTAGCATCACCTGCATGGTCGCCTTCGCGCTGCTCGGCATCGGGAACACGATCCTGCAGGTGTCGCTCAACCCGTTGCTGAAGAACATCCTCACCAGCGGGAAACTCCTCACCAGCAGCCTCACCGCCGGGCAGGTCGTGAAGGCCATCTCCTCGTTCGTGGGGCCGAACATCCTGCTGCTGAGCATCGACCTGTTCGGGGAGTGGTACTACTGCTTCCCCATCATGGGGGCCATCACGCTGCTCTCCGGGCTGTGGCTGGCGCTCACGCCGGTGCCCCGCGAGCGGGAAGAGGCCACCGTCGCCGGGTCGTCGTTCGTCGAGACGCTCTCGCTGCTGGGCGACAAGACGATCCTGCTGCTCTTCCTCGGGATTTTCTTCGTCGTGGGCGTTGATGTGGCCACCAACTTCGTCAGCTCCAAGGTCATGATCCAGCGCTTCGGCTGGGGGGACAACGCCGGTTTGGCCCAACAGGCCTACTTCTTCAGCCGCACGGCCGGCGCGTTGCTCGGCGCCTTCCTGATGACGCGTATCGCAGAGATGAAATACTTCAAGGTGAACATCTGCGCCGCCATCGTCGCCCTCTTCGTGCTCGCGTTCGTGGAGCAAGAGATGGTCGCCCTCGCGTCCATCGCCGCCGTCGGCTTCTTCTGCTCCTGCATCTTCTCGATCATCTACTCGATGGCCGTGCAGGCCCGTCCCGAGAAGACGAACCAGATCTCCGGCCTCATGATCACGGCCATCGCCGGGGGCGCCGTCGTCACGCCCGTCCTCGGTATCGCCACGGGCGCGGCCGGGATCACGGGCGGGATCTTCGTCATCCTGCTGTGCGTGTGCTACCTCACCTATTGCGCCTTTGGCGTGAAACCGCGAAAAATCGCCTGAGCCATGTACGCGTTCGATAAACGCGTCGTCATGACGCTCGACGCGGGGGGGACGAACTTCGTCTTCTCCGCCATCCGCTCCAACGAGGAGATTGTCGCCCCGATCACTCTCCCGTATATCGACGACCTCAAGGCATGCCTCGACACGATCGTCACCGGCTTTGCCGCCGTCAAGATGAAGTTGAAGGAACAGCCCGTGGCCATCAGCTTCGCCTTCCCCGGCCCGGCCGACTACGTCAACGGCATCATCGGCGACCTCGAGAACCTGCCCGCCTTCAAAGGTGGCGTCCCGCTCGGGGCCTTCCTCCGCGCCAAGTTCGGCATCCCCGTCTTCATCAACAACGACGGTGACCTCTTCGCCTACGGCGAGGCGCTGGCTGGCGCCCTGAAGGATGTCAACAAGATGCTCGAGGAGGCTGGTAAGAAGCGCGTGTACAAGAACCTCATCGGCATCACGCTCGGCACCGGCTTCGGCGGCGGCGTGGTGCGCGACGGCGAGCTGTTCCTCGGCGACAACGGCTCCGCCGCCGAGGTGTGGATCACCCGGAACAAGCGCGACCCCCGCCTCGGCGTGGAGGAGGGGATCTCCATCCGGGCCATCCGGCGCGAGTACGCCGCGCTGTCCGGAGACCACCGCAAGTTGGAACCGAAGGATATTTGCTTCATCGCCCGCGGCGAACTCGACGGCGACCGGGAGGCCGCCCGCGAGACGTTCGCCCGGGCGGGGGAGGTGCTCGGCGACACGCTCGCCACGATCAACGCCGTCGTGGACGGCATCGCCGTCATCGGGGGAGGCATCGCGAAGGCAAGCGAGTTCCTCATGCCCGCCGTCATGAATGCGCTGAACGGGCACTTCGAGGCCCCCGACGGCCGCCTGATCGACCGCATGGAGATGAAAGCCTTCTTCCTCAACGATCCCGAGGACGCGGCGCGCTTCCTCGCCTCCACCTCCGTCTCCATCCCCGTCCCCGGCACGGGGGAGATGGTCGAGTACGACCCCGTCAAGCGGATGGGCGTGATGATCACCAAGCTCGGCACCAGCAAGGCCGTCGCCCTCGGCGCCTACGCCTTCGCGCTTAACGAGCTGGACAAGAGATAGCGCGTGCGTCTTTTTAAGAGGCCGCCGGGGCGCTTTCCGGCGGCTTTTTCTTGCCCGTCGCCGGGGCATTTTTTCGTTTTTTTATCCTTTCGTGCGTCAAACCGGGAAATTTTCGTGTACCTTTGTTTTGAAATTAAACTGCTACATCATGAAAACAAGATTGTTTACGATCGCGTGCGCCGCGTTCCTCGGTATGACGGGACGGGCAACTGGACAGGACCGGGAGGTGGTGGTAAAGGTGGGGGATAGCGTTCCCGGTTTCGAGGTAGAACTTTTTGGCGGCGGGAAGATGACGACCGGCGAGTGGCGTGGGAAGGTCGTCCTGCTCAACTTCTGGGCGACGTGGTGCCCGCCCTGCATCGAGGAGTTCCGGCGGGTAGAGAAGGAGATCATCAAGCGTTTCGAGGGGAGAGATTTCCTTTTTCTGGCTATCTCGCGGGAAGATACCCGCGAACAAATCGAGGCCTTCAGGGAGAAGACCGGCCACCGCTTCCTCATGGGGTTAGACCCGGAGCGGAAGATCTTCTCCAAGTTCGCGAGCGCCACCATCCCCCGCAACTTCATCATCAACAAGGAGGGGAAAATCGCGTACATGACCCACGGCTACACGGCAAAACGATTCGACGAGATGGTGCACTTCATTGATACGCTGCTCGACGTGCCGTAAACGGGGAATCCCCCGCCGAGATGATTTTTACCCCTGCGCCCGAAATTACCGGGAGCGGGGGTATTTTTTTGCGGTGAGCGGGAAACGAAGGATACGTTTATCCCCCTTCGCGGCGAATAAAGAGATAAAAAACGCCTCTCACGTAATAAAACTATTTTCATGGCGACTATATAAGAAACGTTATAGACAAGATAAAATGAAACCAGTAAACGAAGATTTTCTCAGGATTCTCTCCCAATACCAGGGGATCATTCATAAGGTAAATTTGATCTATTTTCGCACGCTCGAGGACAAGAAAGATAATTTCCAAGAAGTTATATACCAGCTATGGAAATCATTCCCGTCATTAAAGGACGGTAGCAAGATCGGTTCATGGATCTATGCGGTGGCCATTAACGTCTCCATCTCGAAGATCAGGAAGGATAGCAAGTACGTTTTCACGGACGCAATCCCCGAGATCCCTCACACGGACAATATCGACAAACTGGAGCATGACCTAGATTTTCGCCATCTACTCGACGCCATCCATCATTTCAACAAAACTGACAAGTCGATCATGTTGCTCTACCTCGAAGAATATTCATACAGCGAGATCGCCGAGATCATCGGCATCAGCGCCTCTCACGTCGGCGTGAAAATACACCGGCTGATCGGTAGATTACAAAAACTATTAAAAGATAAATAACATGAAAACAGATGATTTTAAAAAGACCTGGCAATCGCGGGTCGACGGGAATATCCAAAACTATTCCAACGAGGAGTTAAATCGCATGATCGTTAAATCGGCGAGAAAATCGATGAAGGCCATCCAGCCCAACCTCATGATCAGGGGCGTCGTCGGGATGATGGTGGCCATTCTCGTTTGGCTGATGGTAACGGATCATTATTCTGCGGCGATTGGCGTCATGTACGTGGTGAGCTTGTTAATGCTCCTCGGTACTTACTTTTTCGTCGAGCAAAAGGCCTACAAACTGAACAAGTACAATTCCGGCGTGCCCGTCAAGGAGTGGTTGCGGCAACGCGTCGAGAAGGTGAAAAAATCCCGCGATGATCTGATCAAGTACGATTTCCTGAAATATGGAAGTGCCCTTCTCTCGGCTTACGTCTTCTATAGTATTTTTCAGGTATTGAGGAACGTACGTTTCAACTGGCTATCCGTGATCATCTTTATCGCCTTGTTTGTTTATATCTTAATCTTACGACATTGTCAGATGAGAAACAACAACAAAACGCTCGATAGGCTAACGGAATTGTACAAGCAATTAGAAGAAGAAGAATAATTATCCACACAGGGACGAGGCGGTGCGAACACAGGGGCTATACCAACCCCTCGACGCGCCGTCAATTCACCTTGTAAGGATATTTCACGGCGGCCAGCTCCCCGTTTGCCTCCACGATCTTATTTTTCAGCGATTCCTTGAAGAGGATCACCCGTTCCCGGAGGGCGGGGTCGGCGGCGGCGAGCACCTGCGCGGCGAGGATCCCGGCGTTCATGGCCCCGTTGATGGCGACGGTGGCGACGGGGATGCCGGGGGGCATCTGGGCGATGGCCAGCAGGGCATCCATCCCGTCGAGGGAGGCGCTGATGGGCACGCCGATCACGGGAAGGGGGGTCATGGCGGCGATGACGCCCGGCAGGTGGGCGGCCATGCCCGCGCCGGCGATGATCACTTCGACGCCCCGCGGCGCCGCCTCCCGGGCGAACGCCTCCACCTCCGCCGGCGTCCGGTGCGCGGAGAGGGCGTGCATCTCGAAGGGTATGCAGAAATCGTTCAATATCTTGGCGGCTTTCTCCATGACGGG
>JAISAV010000073.1 GCA_031266545.1 Odoribacteraceae bacterium
GTCGAGTCGTTCTCGGCGCGGAACTGCAAGGGGGCCTTTCCCGGTTGGAGGATCACCACGCGGTCCTCCACGCGAAACGCGTTGATGTCCATGAACTGCATGATCGCACGACCGGCGAGGGAGTCCGCGGGGTGGAGCAAGTCGCGTCCCACCATCGGGTGTTCCGTCGTCAGGCCCGTCAGGCCGAGCAGCGTGGGTGGCAGGTCGATCTGGCTGGCCAGCTTCCCGTACCGCTCGCCGCGCGGCACGCCGGGGCCGATGATCAGCGCCGGGATCCGGAACTTGTGCACGGGGACGAGGTTCTTGCCGTACGTCCGCGTGTTGTGGTCGGCCACGATGATAAAGATCGTGTTCTCGAAATAAGCCTCCCGCCGGGCGGCGTCGAGGAAGAGGCCGACGCTGTAATCCGCGTACTTGATGGCGTTGTGCACCGTGGCCTTCGGCTGCTCGTGCAGCTCGATCCGCCCGTCGGGGAACTCGAACGGGTCGTGGTTGGAGGTCGAGAACACCAGCGACAGGAAAGGCGCGTCGCCGAGGCTCGCGAAATACGCGTTGGCCTTCCGCGCCAGATCCTCGTCGGAGTAGCCCCACGTGCCCTTCATCGCGTGGGCGTTGCCGTCGGCGTCGAAGCTCGTCTCGTCGATGATCTCGTCGAAGCCGTTGCCGTTGAGGAAGGCGCCCATGTTATCGAAATTCGCCATCCCCCCGTAGATAAAACTCGTCCGGTAGCCGTGCCGCCGCGCCACGCACGCCAGCGTCGCGAACCCCGTTTGCGCGCCGCCGAGCTTCAGCACGCTCTCCGAGGGGGAGGGGAGGAAGCCCGTGACGACGGCCTCGATGCCGCGCGCGCTGCGGGTGCCCGTCGAGTAGAGGTTGGTGAGCAGCGTCCCCTCGGCGCTCCACTGGTCGAGTCGCGGGGTCAGCGGCATGCCCCCGAGGCAGCCCACGAACTCGGCGCCGAGGCTCTCCTCGAGGAAGATCACGACGTTGCGCGGGCGCCCCGCCGCCGTCGCCGAATCCGGCCGCTGGACGTGCAGGAAGGGGATGGCCGGGTCGTCGAACGCCGCCGCCGGCACGTCCATGTAGCGCTTCACGCGGGCGTAAGCCTCCTCCTCGTCCATCTTCCCGTACATTTTCGAGGCGCTCGCCTCGTGGCGGAGGGAATACGCCGCGTGGAGCACGGTGTACGTCGAGTTCAGGCCGAGGCTATTCGTCAACTGGTCGAGGGAAAACACGGCGTTGCTCGCGTTCACCGGTCGCTTGGAGACGAGGCTCCCGCGCGCCCCGGCCAGCAGCGCGAGGCACGCCAGCGGGAGGATCGCCAGCCGCCGCGCGTAACCCGCCGGGGGGGCCGAGAAGAAGCGCTTCCCGCGCCGCGCCGCCAGCCACGTGGCCCCCGCCAGCAGCGCCGCGACGGCCGCGAGGCTCCACGGCCGCCCCTTGAGCAGCATCGTCGCGACCTCGCGCGGGTACACGAGGTACTCGAGGAACAGGTGGTTGGGCCGCGTGTCGTACTGGTAGATAAACGACGGCGTGACCAGCTCCATGAAAAACACGAGGATCAACCCCGCGCAATAGTAGACGCGTATCCACCGCGCCGCCTGCCACCCGCCCGGCAGCAGCAGCGTGGCGACGGCCGGCACCACGGACAGGTAACACATCAGGATCACGTCGAAGCGCGCCCCCGCGACGAACATCCGCCAGTACCCTTCCGTTTGCGTCACCCGCTCGTGAAAGAGGAAGAAGAGGGCCAGCCGGCTGGCCGTCATGATCAGCACGCCGGCGACGAAGAAGCGAAGCAGCGGCCGCGTGAAAGTCCAATTTTTAAGATTCATGCGTTCGTTTTTAAAGTTCACGTGTCAACCGCGGGCCACGAGGCGCGCGGCGAGGAAGCTGGGAATCGTGCAGAGCATGATCCAGAGGAAAAAGAGGGGATAGCCCGTCATCTCCTGCACCCACCCCGAGGCCATGCCCGGCAGCATCATCCCCAGCGTCATGAAACCCGTGCAGATGGCGTAATGCGCCGTCCGCCGCGGGCCGTCGCTGAAGAGGATCATGAAGAAGGTAAAGGCGGTGAAACCGAAGCCGTACCCGAGTTGCTCGACCGCCACGCACGAGGAGATGACCCACGTGGCCGCCGGCCGGCAACAAGCGAGGTATACGTAGACGAGGTTCGGAAGGTTCATGGCCATCGCCATCCACCAGATGCTGCGCCGGAAGCCCCGCCGGGCGAGGAACATGCCGCCGGCGACGCCGCCAGCCACCAGCGCCGCCAGCCCCACCGTCCCGTAGGCGAGGCCGTAGGCGGGGGTGCTCATCCCCAGCCCCCCGCCCGTCGCGTCGTTCAGCAGGAACGGGGGGGTCATCTTCACCAGTTGCGCCTCGGCAAAGCGGAAGAGCAGCAGGAAGGCGAGCGCGGCGACCACCCCCTTCTTGCGGAAGAACGAGGCGAACGCCTCGACGAACTCCCGCCACCCGCCGCCCGTTCGCCGCCCGTCGCCCGGCGGGCGGGGGAGCGCCACCCGGTGGTAAAGGAAAAGCAACAGGAAGATCCCCGCCAGCCCGGCGAAGACGGCCGACCACGCCGCGCGCGTGCCGCCGGCGAGGCGCGTCTCGAGGTGGCCCGCCGCGATCACGACGATCCCCTGGCCGAAGAGCACCGCCAGCCGGAAGAACGTGTTGCGCCACCCGACGAAGAACGCCTGCTGGCGCTCCCGCAGGGCGAGCATGTAGAAGCCGTCGGCGGCCACGTCGTGCGTGGCCGAACTAAAGGCCAGCAGCCACAGGAAGGCCAGCGAGTAGCGCACCGCCCCCTCCCCCGGCAGCGCCAGCGCCACGCCCGCCAGCGCCGCCCCCGACGCCAGTTGCGTGACGACGATCCACCAGCGCTTCTCCCGCAGCATCTCCACGACGGGACTCCACAGCGGCTTGATGACCCACGGGAGGTGCAGCCACCCGGTGTAGAAGGCGATCTCCGCGTTGGAGAGGCCCATCCGCGTGAACATGACGACGGAGAGCGTCACCACCGCGACGTTCGGCAACCCTTGCGCGAAGTAAAGGGAGGGTATCCACGACCAGGGCTTCACGCGGGCGGCGCTTGCTCGTGAACGACCAGCCGCGCGCCGGGGAAGTAGCGCGCCAGGATCTCGCGGTAGGAGTAACCCCGCGCGCTCATCACGGCGGCGCCCACCTGGCAGAGGCCGACGCCGTGCCCCCAGCCGGCCCCGCGGAGGGTGAAGCGCGCGGGACGCCCCGCGGCGTCGCAGTCGACGTCGACGACGAAGGCGGAACTGTACAGGTGGGAGGGCGAGAGGCTCCTCCGGATCAGCAACTCCTTCCCGATGACGAGCCGCCCGCCCGTGCCCGTGATGGCCAGCCGCGTCACGCGCCCGGAGACGCCGCGCTCCAGCGGCTCCAGCGCGAGCACCTCCCCCAGCCCCGCGCCGAGCCGCCGTTCCACCAGCGCGGACAGCTCGTCGGCGGTGTAGTTGACCTCCCAGCGGAAGAAGTCGCCCGTCTCCCGGTCGTAGTCGTTGAGCACGGCGGCGAGGATCGCCTCGTCCCGCGTGTCGCACGAGGCCGCCGGGCGGGAGAGGATCCACGCGCGGGCGTTCTCCTCCACGGTGAGGTCGGGGGAGGGGACGCCCCCGTCGTTATCGTCCACCTTGACGAGGTAGGGGTGAAAACGCGGCTCCCACGTCAGGTCGAAGCGCTCGGTGGCGCCGCCGCAGCACTTGGAGAAGCGCGTGTCGCAGACCCGCCCCCCGTGGACGAGCACCTCGCCCCGCGTCTCCCTGACGGCCAGCGCGGCCAGCGGGTTGGCGGCCCGCGCCGTCCCCTGGTACCGCTGGCAATGGTCGTCGGCGCAGACGTCGAAAAGCTCGTGATCCTCGCGATCCCACCAGCGCTCGTACTCCCCCCCGCCGCGCGGCACGGGCGGCGCCCCCGCGCGCCGGGCCTTCTCGCCCCGCCGCCCCACCCGCGCGATCAACCACCCGCGGGAGATCACGGCGTGCGCCTTCAGCAACTCGAGGGGGGCGGTGGCGCGCATCTCCGAGGAGATCACGCTCGTCAGGTACTCCTCCAGCGGGACGATGTTCACGGCCACGAGGGCCGTCCCGTC
>JAISAV010000185.1 GCA_031266545.1 Odoribacteraceae bacterium
CACGCGGGGGATCACGCACGTGTCGTGGCGTCCCGTGATCGTCAGCTCGATCTCCTTGCCGTCTTTCGTCACGCTTTGCTGGGGCAGGCTGATCGTGGGGATGGGTTTGAAGGCCACCCGGAAGTAGATCTCTTCCCCGTTGGTGACGCCCCCCTGTATTCCCCCGGAGTGGTTGGTCGCGGTGGTGACGCCGCTAGCTGATAGCCGCAGGGCGTCATTGTGCTCGCTGCCGCGCAGGGTGGCCGCCTCGAAACCCTCGCCGTATTCGAAGCCTTTGGCGGCGTTGATGCTCATCATGTAGTGCGCGAGGCGGGCCTGAAAGCGGTCGAAGACCGGCTCGCCCACCCCCGGCGGCACGCCCCGGATCACGCAGGTGACCGCTCCCCCGATGGAGTCGCCCGCCCGGCGCGTCTCGCGGATCAAGGCGACCATCTCTTGCTCGAGTTCCCGGTCGGGGCAGCCGATCAGGGTCGCCTCGCGGTCGAACGGTTCCCGCGGGAGGCGTTCGTGTTCCAGGTGTAGCGGCCCCACGCGGGACGTGTAGGCGTGGATCGAGACGCCTGCCAAGGTCAAATATTGTTTGGCAATGGCGCCCGCCACCATGCGGGCGACGTGCTCGCGCGCCGAGGATCGCCCGCCGCCGCGGTGGTCCCGGATACCGTATTTCGCCTGCCACGCGTAGTCGGCGTGGGAGGGGCGGAACGTTTCTTTTAACGCGTCGTAGGCTTCGCCGCGCGCGTCGTGGTTGTGTACCAGAAAGCCGATGGGCATGCCCGTTGTCACTCCTTCAAACAGGCCGGAGAGGATCTCGACCTTGTCCGGTTCTTTCCTCGGGGAGGCGACGTCCGACGCGCCCGGGCGGCGACGATCCAGCTCCCGCTGGATCGCCTCTCCCGACAAGCGCAAGCCGGGGGGGCAACCGTCGATGACCCCCCCGATCGCTTTCCCGTGCGACTCGCCGAACGAGCGCAAGGTGTAGATTTTCCCTATCGTGTTCCCGGCCATGATCCCCGTCATTCACCGTGACAACAACCCGAGTCGCTCCCGCAGGAGTGACAGCCGCCGCACTTGGAGGAGTGCAGTTGTTCCAATTCCTCGTCGGTGGCCCCGCGCGTGTTCAGGACTTTTCCCTTGAAATGGAGGTCTGACCCCGCGAGGCGGTGGTTAAAATCTACCTTTACCTGCTCGTCGTCGATCTCCCGGACAAGCCCCTGCAAGTGGCGTCCCAGGCTGTCCTGCATGGGAATCACGTTGCCGACGGCCAACTCCCCCGGGTCTAACTCGCGGAAAGTCTCCCTCGGCAGCGTCACGATCATCTCTTCTTGTACCTCCCCGTAGGCCTGCGCGGCCGGGAGTTTGAAATCAAACGAGTCGCCCGCGCCCAGGCCCAACAAGTTTAGCTCGAAATATTCCAACGTTTGCCCCTGCCCGCAGATGAATTCCAGCGGGTTTTTGTTGTCAGCCTCTTCTATCAACTTATCGTTTACATCCAGAAGCTCGTAAGTTAAACTTACCCATTGATTTTTTGTAATCATTATTTTTATTTAGTGTGCTTGTTATTCTACGATGACCACCCGGCTCAATTGATCGGATGATCCCAGTACCTCGGCCACGCCACCCTTGCCGCTCACGATCAATTGCGTGCGGTTGACCCCGTAGATGTGGATTAACGCGTCGGCCACGTTGTGCGCCCGTTGTTCGCTTAACTCGCAGTTTCTCTTCTCGGAGCCGGTCCTGCGATCCGCGTAGCCCGTCACGTGGTACACCTTGCCGGTGTTTTGCTTGATGACGTCGGCAATCTGTTTCAAGGTGACGATCTCTTGCGGTGCAAGCGTGGCGCTCCCTATTTGGAAAAAGAGGTATGGCAACACGTCCGTTGCCTGCCGCACCTGTACCTCCGTTGCCTGCCGCACCTGTACCTTGTTTCGTTCCGCGTCCAATTCCGCCTGCAAGCGCGCGGCGCGGGCGGATTCGGCGGCAAGAGCGTCCTTGACCGCCTCGTGCGCCGCCGACGAGACGCCCTTGACGGGCCGCTTGAACGGGGTGTTGTTGATCTTGTACGAGACGCCCACCGAGGCGGCAAGGAGACCTTCGATCCATTTTCCCCCGCTTTCCCCGTCAAATTCCTCGGGGACGAGGTTGCCGCGAAGTTCCAAGTTCAAATCCACGTGGTTGGATACCCTGAATTTGTTCACCAGGCCGGCCGATACCATGTAATCGGTCATCCCGTCGGACTGCATCGCGTGGATCACGCCAAAACCGGCAAAGGGGACGAACTCGTAAAAGCGATTCTCCTTGTAGCCTCCCCACCAGTTGGACACGTTCAACAAGCCGTCCACGTGCACGTTGAATTGCCGCCACTTCTGCGCGTACAAGTTGCCTTTCACGGGGGTGTTCCCTTTCACGTAGATGTTCGTGGGATCGCCCGTCAAACCGCTCACGTTAAAGCCACTGGCTTGTAGCCTAATCCCCACGGTGGGCATTATCCATTTCCCCACGGAGAGGTCGAATGCCGGGTGAAGCGCGTCTCCAAAACGCTCTTTGAGATCGTGCTCGCCGAGATAGCGCTCCGCTCCCGCGCCTAACGTGATAAACCAATTTTCCCAAAAACCGTGAGAGACAAAACCCCGGTCATCCGGCGTTTTTTGCTCCTGGGAAACTACGATAAACGGCGCCGCGAGGGCCATAAACAAAATAAAAGTCTTTCTCATGTTTTTCATTTTCAAATAAATCCTTACTACAAAATATAACCATATATGTTGTTATTCAATGGTTCCACCTACTATGTCCAAAAGCTCGGCCGTGATATTTTGTTGACGTAGTTTATTATATTCCAGTTGTAAACTTTTCAACAAT
This sequence comes from Odoribacteraceae bacterium, assembly GCA_031266545.1. Lineage (GTDB taxonomy): Bacteria > Bacteroidota > Bacteroidia > Bacteroidales > Marinifilaceae > JAIRKS01. Next base: position 2,857 of record JAISAV010000185.1, read on the forward strand.
TTCGTGGCGTTGTCGTTGGCCATCTGCATGGATAAGATCCGCGCGGCTTGCTCCGAGATTTGGTTCTCTAGCAGCGCCCGGAAGAGCGTGGCACGCAGCACCAGCGGGTAGAGCATGTCGATGAGGGTGCCTTGATCCGGCTCGTAAATATACTCTTGATCGCGTTCCGACGCGGGGAGTTCCCCCGCGTGCACCCCTTGCCACGGTAAAAACGGCAGGCGCGTCATCACCTGCGTGCCAATGCTTTTGAAATGGGCGTAAATGACCTCTACCCGGTCGACCTCGCCCGCCAAATATTGACGGATCAGGTCGTCGGCAAGGGTCAACATGCCCGTCGCGTAGTCTTTTTGGAGGAGGGCCTCCGGGAGGGGCATCACCTCCACGCTGTTGTTTTTCTTCAACTCCGCCTGTATCTTCCGCCCAACGGGGTAGACTTTGATCGATTCCGCCCCCGCGTAAGCGTTTGCCGCCTCCAACAATTTCTTGTATAACATCACGTTGAATGACCCGCACAGCCCGTCGTCCGACCCGAAGACGACTAACGCCACGCGACGCGGATCTCGCCCTGCTGCCAGCGGGGAGAGGTAATCGCTTTCTTGTGCCGTCACGCGTTCCAACATCCGTTGAAGCTCCTCTAAATAAGGCCGCGTGTGGTACAGGGCGGTCTCCGCCTTGCGCAACCGCGCCGAGGCGATCATCTTCATGGCGCCGGTAATCTTTTGCGAGGAGTTGACGGAGCCGATCCTGCTTTTTAATTCTCGTGATGTTGACACTGCATGTAGATTTATAAAGTTTACCTACCCGATGAAGCGTTGAGCGACCTCTTCCGCGACCTCGCCCAGCAGGGTGGAGACCTCCTTGTCTAATATCCCTTGCCGGAGTTTATCCAGCACCTCTTGCCGGTAGCGCACCCGCAAGATTTCGAGAAAAGCCACCTCAAACTCGTGCACGTGCTTGAGCGGCACCTTCTTCAAGAGGCCTTGCGTGCCGCAATAGATCACGGCCACCTCTTCCTCCACCGCCATCGGGGCGTGTTGTGGCTGGATCAACAGTCGGGCGTTCTTCCGTCCCTTGTCGATCACCATCGAGGTCACGGTGTCCATGTCCCCGCCAAACTTGGAGAAGGCCTCCAATTCCCGGTACTGGGCCTGGTCTATTTTCAGCGTTCCCGCGATCTTCTTCATGGACTTGATCTGGGCATTTCCACCGACGCGGGAGACCGATACCCCGACGTTGATGGCCGGGCGGATGCCCTCGTTAAACAACGCCGTTTCCAAGAAGATCTGCCCGTCGGTGATGGAGATCACGTTGGTCGGGATGTAGGCCGACACGTCGCCCGCCTGGGTTTCGATGATCGGTAATGCCGTCAGCGATCCTCCTCCCTTCACGACCGGTTTCAGGGGTTCGGGGAGGTCGTTCATCGTGGAGGCCACCTCGTCGTTAGAGATGATCCGGGCCGCTCGTTCCAGCAAACGGGAGTGCAGGTAGAAAATATCCCCCGGGTAAGCCTCGCGTCCCGACGGGCGGCGCAAGATGAGGGATATCTCCCGGTAAGCCACGGCCTGCTTCGACAGGTCGTCGTACACGACCAGCGCGTGCCTCCCGCTATCCCGGAAAAATTCCCCGATCGTCGCCCCCGCGAAAGGCGCGTAGTAACGCATCGCGGCCGAGTCGGAAGCATTCGCGGCCACGACCACGGTGTAATCCAACGCCTTGCCTTCCCGTAAAACGTTTACCAGCATGGCCACGGAAGAGGCTTTCTGCCCGATGGCCACGTAGATGCAGTACACCGGGTCGCCTTGGTCATAGTTCTTGCGCTGGTTCAGGATCGTGTCCAGCGCGATGGAGGTCTTCCCCGTCTGGCGGTCACCGATGATCAACTCCCGCTGCCCCCGCCCGATGGGAACCATCGAGTCCACGGCCTTGAGGCCCGTCTGCAAGGGTTCCTTCACCGGCTGGCGGTAAATGACCCCCGGGGCCTTCCGCTCCAACGGCAACCGCACCAGCTCCCCTCGCGCGGGGCCGTCCCCGTCGATAGGCTCGCCCAGCGTGTTGATCACGCGTCCCAGCAACCCCTCGCCCACGTTGATAGAGGCCATTTCCCCCGTCCGCTTCACCGTGAAGTTCTCCTTCACGCGATCGCCGGCGTTCATCAAGACCACCCCGATGTTGTCCTGCTCCAGGTTCATGGCAACCCCCACCACGCCGTTCTCGAATTCCAGCAGTTCGTTCGCGCGCACCTTGTCCAGCCCGAACACGCGGGCAATCCCGTCGCCCACGCCCATCACCACGCCCACCTCCTCGAACGACGTCTGGGTGTCCGCCTCTTTCAACTGCATTTCCAGTATATCTGATATCTCGTTTGGTTTTATCATGACGTTATCAATTTTCTTATTTCTTTAGAAACTCCGCGCGTATCTCTCGCAACTTCCGGCTCACGGAAGCGTCGTACTGCTGGGAACCGACCTCTAAAATGATCCCCCCCACGATGGACGGCTCCACCTTGTAGACAAACTCCAAGCTCTTCTCGGAGCGCTTCCGGGCGAATGCCTCCACCTTTTCGCGCATCGTGGTCGAGAGCGGCACGGCCGTCGTCACCGTTACCCGCGAGATGTCGTAGGCGGCCCGGTAGATCTCCTCGTACATCATGGCGATGGCCTTCACGTGCATCTCCCGGCGGTTGCGGATCAACAGGCAAATCCACTGCCGGAGCGCGGGTATCTCCTGCCCGGCGGCCTGCATCCCCGTTGCCGTTGCCAGCAGTTCTTCCTTCGTCTTCGCCGGCAACATCGGGTTGAGCAGGGCCTTGTGCAACCCCGGGTGGCGGGCGGCGGTCTCCTGGAAGAGTTTCATCTTCCCGTAGATCGAGTGCCGCGTCTCCCGGTCGCCGGCATAACGAAACAATGCCTTGGCGTAGCGTCGTGAAATCAATCCCTCGTCCATAGAAATTACATATTAAGATGCGCGGGCGACGTGCATCACCCTACTTCGTTTAATAGCTTGTCGATCAATTCCATCTGGGCATCCTCGCTGGAAAGATCCCGGCGGATCACCTGCTCCGCGATCTGCAACGAAAGCAGGCCCGCCTGTCGGCGCAGTTGAAGCTCGGCCTCGGATTTTGCCTGTTCTATCGACAATTTCGCCGACTCCATGATGCGTTTCGCCTCGTGGGAGGCCGTCTTCTGCGCGTTGTCGAGGATCTCCTGTTTCATGCGCTCCGTTTGTTGCAGGATGTCCATCTGCTGTTTCCGGGCGTCCGCCAGTAACCCGCGGACGTCCACTTTCGCCTGCTCCCGGTCTTTCTCGGCCTCCTGGGTAAATTCCACGCCTTTATCGATAAAGGCGGCGCGCTCGTCCATGCTATTGATAATAACCGGCCAAACGTATTTCCCCAGCACCCACAACAAGATCAAGAAGATGACGAGCATCCAAAACACCAACCCGAATTCCGGCGTGAACAGTGACATGGTCTCCGCTCTTTAAATAAATAGCACGAGGAAGCAGATCACGATGGCGAAAAGGGCCACTCCCTCGATCAAGGCGGCCATCACGATCATGTTCGTCCGCACCTTGTTGGTCGCTTCAGGCTGGCGGCCTATCGCGTCCATCGCCGAAGAACCGATCTTGCCGATACCGATGCCGGCGCCCAATACCGCCAGACCCGCTCCAATCGCCGCGCCAAGTTCTACTAAACTGATCCCGGCCTGTAATAAAATCATACTTAACATAGCTCTAATTTTAATTTGGTATAACTATAATATTTATTCTCTCGCTAATCGTATAAAAATCGTCGACAGCATCATAAAGACGTAAGCCTGTATGAAGGCTATCAACAGGTGTAACACGTTCATGAACAATGAAAACAGGATGGATATCACGACGGTTCCTCCCATCACGGCGCTCCCCAGCGTGCCCAGTAAAAAGATCAGGGACACCAGCACCAGCGCGATCAGGTGCCCCCCCAGCATGTTCGCGAAAAGACGGATCATCAAGGCGACCGGCTTCGTGAACACGCTGAATATCTCTATGATGGGCATCAGCGGGATGGGAAACTTCAACAACAACGGCACGTCCGGCCAGAAGGTCTCGCGCCAGTAGTGCTTCGTCCCGGAGACGTTCACCACCACGAAGGTACACAGCGCCAGCACCAGCGTCACCGAGATATTTCCCGTCACGTTAGCGCCGCCGGGGAAGACCACCACCATGCCCAGCAAGTTGGAAATCAACACGAAGAAAAAGAGCGTCAGCAAGTAAGGGCCAAAGCGGCGCGCGTCCTTCTCCAGCACCTCCACGATCACCTCCTTGTACACCATCTCCACCAGCGACTCGATAAACCCGACTCCCTTGCGCGGGGCCTTGAAACGCGCGCGCTTGTAATAATGCGCCAGCGAAAAGGCCACCCACGCCGTCAGGAGGGCGCCGATCCCGATGGCCACCACGTTTTTCGTGATCGAGAAGTCCAGCGGGCGATACTCGTTTCCCGCGGGATCTCTCCCCACTACCTTGCGCGCGCGGTCACCCTCGCGGGCGAGGTAAAATCCCTCGTGCTCGGCCCCCTCGTCAAGATACTTTGAACTGAAACAGTGCCACGCCCCCTCGCGATCCCGGACGATCACCGGCAGGTGTATCTCCGCGCCGCCCGGCAGTTCCCAGCTATACTCGTCGCCGAGGTGCGTGAAGATCACCTCCTTCAGGTCGAACTCTTCCGGTTCCTCCTCTTGCTCGCCGACGACGACGCGGGCGACGCCCCAAGCCGACGCGCAGAGCAACAAGGTAAAAAACGCGGTATACAGTATCCTTTTTCGCATGGCTTTCAACTAATACATACTATCACTTCGTTATTTCTTACCTCGACCACCCCTCGCTCGATGCTTACCGTTCGCTCGCCGCCCGCCTCGACGTACACGACCTCCCCCGGCGCCAGCGCGGACGCCAGCGGCGCGTGATCCTTCAGCACCATGAACAGTCCCAGCGCCCCCGGCAACGTGACGCTCTCCACGTCACCTTGATAAAGCACTCGCTCGGGCGATATAATCTTCAGTATCATCTTGCCAACGTTATTTTCCCGCCTCCGCGAGCATCTCCCGTCCCTTCTTGATCACGTCGTCGATCGTCCCGACGTTCATGAAAGCCTGCTCGGGGTACTCGTCCATCTCCCCGTCGAGGATCATCTTGAAGCCGCGGATCGTCTCGTGCAGCGGCACCATGACCCCCGGTATCCCGGTAAATTGCTCGGCCATGTGGAACGGCTGCGACAGGAAACGCTGCGCGCGACGGGCGCGGGCCACCACGATCTTGTCGGCGTCGGACAACTCGTCCACGCCGAGGATGGCGATGATATCCTGCAACTCGTGGTAGTGCTGCAACAGCTCGATCACCCGCTGAGCCGTGTGATAATGCTCCTCGCCCACGATCTTGGGATCGAGTATCCGGGAGGAGGATTCCAGCGGGTCTACCGACGGGTAGATCCCCAGCTCCGCGATCTTGCGGCTCAGGACGGTCGTCGCGTCCAGGAAGCTAAAGGTTGTCGCGGGCGCCGGGTCGGTCAGGTCGTCCGCAGGCACGTAAATGGCCTGTATCGAGGTAATTGACCCGTTCCGGGTAGAGGTGATCCGCTCCTGCAGCTTCCCCATCTCCGAGGCCAACGTCGGCTGGTAGCCCACGGCGGACGGCATCCGTCCCAGCAGGGCGGACACCTCCGACCCCGCCTGCGTGAAGCGGAAAATATTATCGATAAAGAATAGGATCTCCTTGCCCTCCTCGCTCGAGTCGCGGAAAGCCTCGGCCACCGTCAACCCCGCGAGGCCCACGCGGAGGCGCGCCCCCGGCGGCTCGTTCATCTGCCCGAACACGAGCGTGGCCTGCGATCGCCGCACCTGCTCCATGTCCACGCTCTCGAGGTTCCACGCGCCTTGATCCATCTCCTCGCGGAACTTCTCCCCGTACTTGATCACGCCCGAGTCGATCATCTCCCGCAGCAGGTCGTTGCCCTCCCGCGTGCGCTCGCCCACGCCGGCGAAGACGGAGTATCCGTTGTGTCCTTTCGCTATATTGTTGATCATCTCCATGATCAGCACGGTCTTCCCGACGCCCGCGCCGCCGAATAACCCGATCTTGCCCCCCTTCGAGTAAGGCTCGAGCAGGTCGATCACCTTGATCCCCGTGAACAGGAACTCCTCCGAGATCGAGAGATCCTCGAACCGGGGCGCCTCCCGGTGAATCGAGCGCGTGTCGCTGTAATCGAGCGGCGAGAGGTAGTCGATAGCGTCTCCCATCACGTTCAACAGCCGCCCCTTCACCTGGTCTCCCACCGGCATCGCCAGCGTCCGCGCGAGATCCCTCGCCTGCATCCCCCGGAACAGCCCGTCGGTGGAATCCATCGCCACGCAACGCACCGTGTTTTCCCCCACGTGTTGCTCCACCTCCATGATGAGCTTGCTCCCGTTCTCCCGCTCCACCTCGAGAGCCTGGTATATGGGCGGCAGTTCCGTCTCCTCGCCCTCGAAAATAACGTCAACGACAGGCCCGATCACCTGCGTTATGTTCCCGACTCGTTGTATCATATTTTTCATTTATAACGTTCATAACATGTCACGCCTCGCTCCCCCTTACACATTTCGTGCCAAAACGCCGACGTCTTCGCCGCCATGCGGGCAAAGGTATGTTTTTTTATTCAAACAACGACAAATTTTATTTTTTTTAATCGCGTCCGCGCCCCTCACAAGGTGTCCAGCAGCTCCCGCTGTTTCTTGAAAAACTGCCAGCGGTACACCTCGCCCGCCTTCGTGATCAGGCAAGAGAGTTGCTTCAACGAGTCGACCCACTCCTTCACCGCGCGGAACATCTCGTGGTTGAGCGAGTAGATGGAATTCATCGAGAAGATCCCGATCGCGCACGAGGTCTCCGCGTTCGAGACCGTGTACGTGTAGGTCGACTCGAAATTGATGTCGGAAAGGTAAAACTCCAGCTTGTTCTCCATGTCGCTCTGGCCCGTCGCCGCCATCCGCTCCAACTCGTCCAGTAACAGGAGCATGTCCCGCTTGATCGACGCCACGTCCCCCGGATCGAGCAGCCCGGCCCGGGCGAACGATTGGATATCGTTCACCATGTACTCGAATATCATCCGGTCGAGGATCATGCAAATATGGTCGATCCGGGCGAGCGCCAGTTGGCGTTCCCGCGCGTACTGCAGCAACCCCTCGTGGATGACCACCTCGCCGTACGCGATGGTCGCGTCCCCGCCGCCGCGCTGGTGGAGGCACTTGAAGAGGCGAAAGCGCAACAGGTGAGCGTACTTATGGATCAACACGACCGGGAACATGTTTAACGCGAAGCTCGACTCCGATCCCGGCTCGCGGGCGGCCCGCGCCTGCGCGATCTCCTCCCTCGTGTTGAAGTTCTTCACCCCTTCCTGCACGGGCGGCCCCTCCTCGTTGGCGGGCCTCGTGAAATAGAAAGGCACCTCCGCCGGGCTAAACCCGCCCAGCAACTCGTCCAGCGAGAGCCTCAGGTGCTGGGAGATCAGCGCCGCCTCCTCGAATGTGAACGGCACGTCCCCGCGCAACCGGCGGTAGACGGCCTCCTTGCCCAGCGACAGGACTTGTCTCAGGTAGGCGGCCAAATTCTCGCCCGGCGCGAGTTTCAACCTCATCGTTTCGATGAAACACTTTAATAATAGTTCTTCTTTCATACTCTCACAATATCAACCTTGCTCGTTTTAGACATTATTAGCAACGAATAATATGGTTTTTTACGCAATACACAACTGACAAAGCCTATATCAAGTCATAATGACATCGATAAACTAACGATTCGCGATATTAGTAAAAATAATCTCTCGAAAGATAAAAAATCATGTTCATGTTATCCAATTAACACTAAATAATGTGTAAATCCTGCGAGCCGCACCGGGAATGAAGAGAACACCGGGGATTACTAAGGACAAGATACGATTTTGTGGGCAGGGGCCAGCCTTGCCCAAGGCTTTTCGTGGTGATTTATGGCGTGCGAGTTCTGGAGGTGATCACGACGATAATCTTATCCATCCTTCCCCCTCCCGCATGAACATTTCGTAAAAATCTTTACCTTCGCGACGGTAATTTAATCACGCCGCATGAAATACGAGGAGATCATCACGGAAATAAAAAGCGGGCGCTTCAGGCCGGTCTACTTTCTATCGGGGGAAGAGCCTTATTTTATCGATAAAATCGCGGGGGCGATCGAGGAGAGCGCCCTGCCCGGGGACGCGCGGGCGTTAAACCTCGTGATCTTGTTCGGGAACGAGGTCACGATGGCGGGGGTGCTGGACGCGGCCCGCGGTTTCCCGATGATGTCGGCGCGGCAGGTGATCATCGTGAAGGAGGCGCAGAACATCGCGGACAAGGAGTACGAGAAGTTGATCCCCTACCTCGATCATTTCCAGCCGACCACCGTCCTCGCCTTCCTCTACAAGAATAAAAAACCGGACAAGCGGAAGGCCGCGTTCAAGAAGCTGGGCGGCGCCCCGTCGTGCGCCTACCTCGAGACGGCGCGGCTGTACGAGAACGAGGTGCCCGCCTGGATCGCCGGGTATTGCAAGGAGAGGCAGCGCTCCATCTCGCCGGGGGCCGCGAGGATGCTGGCCGACAGCCTCGGCACCGACCTGAGCAAGGTGGCCAACGAGCTGGACAAGTTGATGATCCTCCTGCCCGACGGCGGGGAGATCAAGGAGTACCTCGTCGAGGAGCACACGGGCATCAGCAAGGAGTTTAACGCCTTCGAGCTGCTCGCCGCCATCATCAAAAAGGATCACTTGAAGGCCAACAGGATCGTCAACTATTTCGAGGCGAACCCCAAGGGCAATCCCCTCGTGCTTACCATCAGCAATCTCTTTAACTATTTCCGCAACCTGCTGACCTATCACTACCAGAAGGGCGCCACCCCCAACCAGCAGGAGATGGCGCGCCTCCTCGGCGTTCACCCTTATTTTATGAAGGATTACACGGAAGGCGCCGGCCGGTACGGCGCCGCCAAGTGCGCCCGCGTCATATCGTGGCTGCGGGAATGTGACATGAAATCCAAGGGTAGCGGCAATATCTCCATCCCGGAGGGGGAGTTGCTCCGGGAACTCGTGTTCAAGATCATGCACTAGGAGGCGATGAAGCGCGCGGCTGTTTTCTTCGATCGCGACGGCACGATCAATTCCGACGAGGGACTCTATTACGTCTACCGGCCGGAGGATTTCCACTTTAACCCCGGCGTCGTCGACGGCATCCGCCGCTTGAACGAGGCGGGATTTCTCGTGTTCGTCGTCACCAATCAAGGGGGTGTCGCCAAGGGCCTGTACACGGAAGCGCAAGTGGACGCCCTGCACGATTACATGCTCGCCGAGCTGGACAAGGGCGGGGCGCACGTCGATCGGGTATATTATTGCCCCCACCACGAGAGCGTGGCGCCCTGCCGCTGCCGGAAACCCTCGCCTTATTTTATCGAGCTGGCCATGCGGCAGTTCAACGTGGACACCGGGGCCGCCTGCCTGATCGGGGATAGCCCGCGCGACATGGAAGCCGCCGCCGCCGCCGGGATCACCGGCATACTCGTCCCGAAAAATAGCGACCTGACCCCCGTGATCGACCGGATACTTAATAGTGGTTAGTGGTTAATGGTTAGTGGTTAGTGGTTAGTGGTAAGGGCTGAAGGCCCGCTATGACCCAGCCCAATGTCGTCAAGTTAAGGATTAACGCCTCGGATCGTACACCTTATTCTCTTAGGTTCCCTTAGTAGCCTCCGATACTTCCCCTCTTTTTTCTCTCTTATTTATCTTATTTCATTCGCTTGAAAATAAGATAAATAAGGGGTATATACAAGGATCACGGCAGGCTACTAAGGGAACCTAAGAGAATAAGGGTTGTTAGCTGGATTACAATTGATTACCGGCCTTCAGCCCTTAGCCTGACGGCTATGCCCGTCAGGGGTTGAACACCTACGGCGTTCAGGAACGGACGGGAAATATTTTCTATGGATATGAATGCCCTACGGGCAACAACCAACATGCTTGTCGATTTCTATTGATATTGCCCCCCATAATTCATAATTCATAATTCATAATTTAAAAATGTAAGCCCTAACGGGCTATGCTTATCCCGAACTCAGGTTAT
>JAISAV010000244.1 GCA_031266545.1 Odoribacteraceae bacterium
TCTTCTTCTTTTAGGATTTTCATCACGTCGTTCATGGCCAAGTAGCTAAAAGAGACGCGGAGGATGGCTTCCTCGTTTTTTTCAATCACCACGGCATGGTCGAGGGCGTCAGCCGCGGCTGCCCGGTAAGCTTGTATCAGGCCGGCCGTACCCAGCTTGGTGCCGCCAAAATAACGCACGACGATGACGAGGATATTGGTAAGTCCCCGGGAGAGTATCTGGCCGAGTATCGGCTTACCCGCGGTGGAGGAGGGTTCCCCGTCGTCATTGGCCCGGAAGTTTTTGGCGTCCGCCCCCAGGATCCAGGCGTAACAGTGGTGGCGAGCGTCGAAGTACCTGGCCTTGATTGTCGCCAGCAGTTCCTTGATTTCCTCTTCCGTCGCGACGGGGTAAACGCTGGAAATAAAGCGGCTTCCCTTCTCCTTGTAGAGGCCCTCGGCGACGCCATCAACCGTTTTGTAGCTATCTTTCAAGGTGGTTCGCCCATGTGCCCATCGTGATCTTGCCGCGCAGTTCATCCATTCTCGCGCGGAACGTCCGGTCGGTCTCGATCAGGTCGGTGATCACCTTGTACGCGTAGAGAACCGTCGTGTGGTCTTTCCTGCCAAGCTGGTTACCGATGTAGGTGAGGGAGGCGTTGGTATAGTCCTTGGCGAAGTACATGGCCACTTGCCGCACGATAACGACTTCCCGCTTGCGCGATTTTTCCTGGATCAGGGTGGGCGAGACGTGAAAGTAGTCGCAAACCACCCGGCAGATATGCTCGACGGTGAGTTCCGGCAGGTGTTTCGCCACCATTTTGGCGAGGATCTCTTTCACGTTCTCGGCGGTGAGTTCCTTCCTGTTAAAGGTTTGTTGTGCCAGCAAGGTGATGATCGCGCCCTCGATCTCGCGGACGTTGGTGTCCACGTACTCGCAGATATACCTCAGCACCTCTTCCGGGAAGTCGACGCCATCCTTGCGCACCTTGGCGCGGACGATGGACATGCGGGTGTCAAAATCGGGCGATTTGATCTCGGCCGGCAATCCTCGCCTGAAGCGGGAGAGCAGGCGTTCCTCTATCCCGCTCAACTCGGCGGGCGAGCGGTCGGAGGTAAATATCAGTTGCTTGCCGAGTTGTTGCAGGTGATTGTATATATGGAAGAAGGTGTTTTGGGTGCCCGTCTTGTCCGCCAGCTCGTGGATGTCGTCAAGGATCAGCACGTCGATTAGCTTGTAGAAGCGCATGAAATCGTTGATCTCGTTCCTGCGCACGGCTTCCGTGAACTGTGCTTGAAAGAGGTTCGTGGTCACGTACAGCACGACCTTCTCGGGGAAATTTTGCTTCACGCTCAAGCCGATGGCCTGTGCCAGGTGCGTTTTTCCCAGCCCGGAGTGGCCGTAGATAAGCAAGGGGTTAAAGGTCGTCTTCCCCGGGTTTTTAGCGATCTCGTTGCCGGCGGATTTCGCCAGCCGGTTGCACGGCCCCTCGATAAAACTCTCCATCGTGTAGGAGGGGTGCAGTTGCGAGTCGATCACCAGGCGCTGGTTGTTGCGCTCGAAGGGATCCTTGAGGGGCGCGGTGATCGCTACCGTGCCCGGCGGGACGGGCGACGCGGGACTCGAGGAGATCCGCGTGGCGTTCTCTTCCTCGACCATGACCAGATATTCCAGTTGCGCCCCGGGCCCGATCACCTTGCGGATGGCCTCCCGGAGTATCTTCACGTAGTGCTCTTCCAGACATTCATAGACGTACATGTTCTGTACCTGAATCGTCAGGATATTCTGCTGGAATTGCACCGCTTCTATCGGCGCAAACCACGTTTTAAAGATTTTAGGAGAAACTTGCTCCCTAATCACTGTTAAACAATTTGACCAAACGGTCTTACAATCCACCCCCATTTTGCTGTATTTTGTCAGGTTATTTCTATTTCATTTCAGGCCGCTAAAGTCGAGAAAAAAAACGAGAAAAAAAAAGCTCTTTTTTCTCGTTTACCCTTGCATAAGATTACGGTTTAAGGATCAGGTGATTAAATATAACACGTTTCCCGTCAAGTCAATGCGGCACGTCACCCGCTCGTTCTCCCCTTGCTGGCGCCCGGGATAACTTAACATAATAATACTCGAAAATCGTCGCTTTAGGGCGTAGGCAGACACCGTTTTCAGCGTTTTCGAGGGAGCCGGGCGCGGCCGTTTTATGTTAAGTACCCTCCCCTTTTTGCGCGACTATTTAGAACGGGTCTAATTTTTACTCGAAGTCTATTTTAACAATATACGCGTCATTATATCTTTCGATAACGTTTTTAAGTTTGCCTTGCGCGCCCTTCAGTCGCTTGTAGCTGCCTGCCAGGTAGAGGTACTTGTCCTTGTATTTAATCTCCCTGATACCGGGATTTTGTTTCAAAAACTCGTCCCGGGGCGAGAGGCGTTCGCTTGACTCGCGGATGACCACGCCGTACTCGAAAACATCCCTGGCAGAGGAGAAATCGAGCAACGAGAGGCGGATAAACTTCTTGGGATTGTACCTGAATTCCACCAGCAGCCGGTTGAGGTTTTCCACGGCCATGTCGAGGTTATAATAAAGGTCATTATCGTCGACCAGCGCCCCGAGGGTGCCTTTCCCCTTCCCGATCTTGCTCATGACGCCGTCGATCTCTTGCAGGCAGCGGTTGAGCAGCTCCAGCGTGTGCTTGGGGTTGGCCGCCCGCAGCGAGTCGCTCACGTCGGCGAGGTTCGCGAAGAGCGAGCCGATCTCCCGGTTACTTCCCCGCAGGTTGGTCGTGATATCGTTCACGTTGTCGAGTATTTGCCGGATCCGCCCGGACTCCGTTCGCAACAAGGTGTCAAGGTTCCCGGAGGCCTCCTCCAGGTTGGTCAACGTGCGCCCGATGCTCAGGAAACTGTTGGACAGGCTCTCTTTCGTCTCCTCGTTAAAGAGGTGCTGGATGATGACGAGCACGGAATCCAGCGAGGAAAAAAGCGACTCGGCCTTTTGCTTCAGGGGGAGGATTTGATGGCTCACCTGCTCGAGCAAGCCTTGCTCCACCTCCGCGCGCAGCGTGTCGCCGTCGAGGGCCACCTCCGTCGAGTTCCCGGGCACGAGGTTAATCACCTTCGTCCCCATCAAATCCCCGCTCTGGATGCTGGCCAGCGTGTTCACGGGCAGCCGGAGGCCCTTTTTCGTCGCGAACTTCACCACCACCCGGTCGTTACGACTGCCGGTAAACGTGATGTCGACCACCTGCCCCACCTGGTACCCGCGGAAGACCACCCCGCTGGATATTTTCAACCCCTCCACCCGGTCGTAGACACCGTAATAGAGCATCCTCCGCTCGAAGAGAGAGGATCCCTTCAAGAAACTGATGCCCCAGATCAACGCCCCGGCCGCCAGGATGGCCGTCAAGGCTAACTTTACTTCCCGTTTTACTTTCATTTCATGGTTGTTTTAAATTTCACTTTTTCCGTTCGTTCTCGACCCGCCGCGCCTCGGCCACCGGGATCAACTTTCCCCCGCGGATCGCGATGACGAAGCAATCTTTCACGCTTTTCCTCGTCTCCCGCTGGGCGTTCACCGCCTCGTCATACGAGGAGCACTCGCGCACGTAGTAACAGTAGCGATCGCCGGCATGCAATTCCCGTGCCGGTTCCGGCAAGTTAAAGCGCTTGAAATTCGTGATCCGCCCCTTGGCCGAGGCTATTTGGATGGCGTACGTCACCCCCGGCGCGTCGTCCCGTACCCCCGGCGCGTAGCGTACCTGCGCGCTATTCGTCTCCAACTCGTTCTTGTAGGTGACGAAAGCGTTGAAGATAGCCCGTGCCATCTTCTCCCTCTCCGCGGCCGAGTTGAGCTTCTTCAGGTCGCCGGGGTTGGTGATAAACGCCGTCTCGACCAGCACGGTGGGCATCGCCACGTTCTTCAAAACGATGAACCCCGCCTGTTTCACCCCGCGTTTCCTCGTGCCGAGCGCCTTGACCAGCTCGTCGTGTATGTACGTGGCGAGTTTCGTGCTATTATCAAGGTAAGCGCCCTGCATGTAGTTGAGGAAAATATACGACTCCTCCCTGGC
>JAISAV010000246.1 GCA_031266545.1 Odoribacteraceae bacterium
GCCCCTTCAGGACGCAGGTTAGAGGACGTATCTATTTTACCCAATGCGATGCGTTAGGCTGGGTTATGGTGGGCCTTCAGCCCTTCTTGCCAAGCACTAATCACTATAACGGGCTTTCAGCCCTTAACCTGACGGCTATGCCCGTGGTGGGTTGAATACCCCGTAAAAAGCATCAAATTATTTACCTCGCGGGGGACAATAAAAAACGGGTGGCGAAAGCCACCCGTTTTCTTTTCCCGGCAAGGGAGAGAAGTTCAGAGTTCCGTGTCTTCTCGCTCGGGAAGCACCCCGCCGAGGGCGGCTTTCACCACCTCTACCGCGTCGTTCAGCCCCTCGACGAATTTCTCGAAATCCTCCTTGTACAAGAAGATCTTGTGCTTCTCGTAGTTCGGGATCCCGTCCTTGTCGAATTTTTTCTTGCTCTCCGTTATCGTGAGATAGTAGTCACCATTACGAGTCGCTTTCACATCAAAAAAATAGGTTCTTTTCCCTGCTTTTACCGCATTGGTGTAGATCTCTTCCCGATCGTTAGAGTCCACGCCGTCGTTTTGTCCGTATACATCCATCGTTTCCAATTTTTAGTTGACTTTACCGGCCAAATGTAGGAAAAAGTTTTATCAATCAAAAACGAGCGAGTGAAAATTAAAAATGATTTTAAAAATTGCCTAATTTCGCAGAAAATCGACCAAGCATTCACGTGACAACATTTATCCTATCTTCATTACTGATCGGCCTGGCCGTCGTGGGCCTGGGAGTCTCCATCTTTTTCTCGAAGAAGAAAAAATTCCTGGAGACGCACGTCGGGCGCAACAAGGCCATGCGGGATCGGGGCATCAACTGCGTGATCTCCGCCGACCGCGCCGATTAAAGAATTAATGCCCGCTCTCAGAGAGAGCGTCTCTATTTAGGCAGTAGCCTCAGGCTACTGTACAACGTGGTGCATCCCTACCCCTGCCCGCAGCGCAGGCTCCTCTACCCCGGCAGTACCTCGGAGACCACGCCGGGCGGGGTCGCCTCGTAATTCGTAATTCGTCATTCGTAATTTGGGCAGGGCAAGCCCTGCCCCTGCCCTGCCCCTGCCCTGCCCCTGCCCGTGGAAATAATTTTTTTTTCGGGAAAAGGAAACTTTTTTTTGTGGACACTCGTATTACTCCTGATACGTAAGATCCCGCCCTGAAAAGCGGGCGCCTGGAATGGAAGCCGGGCGACAGTTTTTGAAACAAACACGAACGTAGATGGAAGTTACACGCGCCACATCATGCCCGAGTCCCCTCCCCGCGCGGGAGCGGCCCGGCGCCCCGGCCCGCCGGGGTCACGAGACCGTCCCCGCCCCGCGGGAGGGGGCCTCCCTTGCCTTCACGCGGGCCTTCGCGCCCCGGGTTTATTTCCCCCGTGCTTTTCTCCCCTCGTTTATCTCCCCCCTCGCTTATTTTTCACACACATATTTTTTATTCACACCAAATCTAATCAAGATGAAAAAGAACATTTTTAGTTTCACGAGCGCGGCCGTGCTTTTGCTGGCCGTCGGTCTCGCGGGTTGTTCCCGCGAGGATGCTAACGAGGAGAATGGTACGCGTACCATGCTTCTAAAGGTGCAATTGGCCGAGACGCGTGCCCCTGCCACTCCTATCGCTGACCAAACGGTGGCCACCTTCAGCGCCCCGGGTTATATTTTCTTCGTCACGTCCAGCGGGACCATCACGAAGAAAATGGAGATAGGCGCGCAGGCCTATCATGCTACAAATTTCCCGGACAAGGTGGCGATGACTGACATAACGGGCGGCGCGCTTGTTGCCATCCAGAATGTCCCCTCTTCCTCGTCCAGCGTGTACGTCGTTGGCACGTTGTCGACGACAGGCTTGCTCTCGGCAGTAGCGGTGGGACAAAACATCTCCACGGTCCTGGCAGCAGCACAAGTTGCGGTGGGTGACGTGGACGACGCTACCGGGGCCGTGGCCAACGTTCCCCTGCTCGGCTCTGGCGTGATCACTTATGCAAGCACCCCGAACATCTACGAGGCTAACGTGACAATCGCCCCCGTGGTAGGTCGCGTCGAGCTGGCGAAGATATCCGCCGATGATGAGGAGATCACGTCATTCACGGTGGACGCTATCTACGTGAACCAGTACTACGAGCAACTTTCCCTCGCCGGGGTGGCCACGAGTATCGTGGATAACGCGAGCAGCACGAGCAATTACGCCCAGGCCACTGCCACCGATAAGTATTACGGTAAACCCGAAGTCTTCGACGCGTTCGCGACTGGCACCGCCGATAGTGACGGCAGCGTGGAAGTGGATTTTGCCGGCGTGATGGCTTACAACCTGCTGCCCCCGGGAAGTACTTATTTCCCGCACCTCGTCGTCAGGATAACGAAGGTCGTGCCGAAAGATGCCTCCTATACTAATGATTATGGCGCTGGCAAGGTATGGTATCTCACCGTCAAGAACGTCGTGGCCGCGGGTACTTCCCAGACGGGTCCCTTCCTCGTTTTCCAGGCGGGAAAGATCTACAAGATCGCCGACCTGCACTTCGGGCTGGGTGACCTCTCGCCCGTGCCGGAACCGGGCGACAAGATCGTGACCGTCAAGGTAACCGTGACGAAATGGGAAGCGGTAAACGTTGATCCCGTTCTTGGTAGCTAAACCAACCTCGGCGAGGGAGCGGGACGGTCGCCCGTCCTCTCCCGCCCGCCGCGGGGCATCCCGGGGGATACGGGATAAAAGGCCATCGTTTTTTCATGGCGCTTCCCCGTTTCCCCCGCTACCCCCCGGTAAAACGTTATCATTACCAAACCTCGCGCGAGCCGCGGCGCGTTACAATGACCGCGAGCACGTAATTCAAGACAGGTTACCTTAAACAGATCACCGATGAAAAGAAATAGCAGGCCTCGATGGATGGACAAACGCGCCCCCCGCGGGTTATCGCGGGCGTGGCCGCGCGCCTTGCCGGCGCTCTTGCTCCCGTTCTTCTTCCTTCCCGGTTGCGTGGGAGAAGACCGGGAGGACTGCTCGCCCCCTTACAACGTCGCGCTGGCGTTCTCGCTGCCCGGCGATAACGGTGTCGACCGCTTCCCCGGCGAGATTCACTCCGTGGACGCGTTTATCCTCGACAGCGTTGGTAACTTCCTGCGCCGCGAGCGCGTGGAACGCGCCGCGCTGGAAACTTACCAGGGGCTACGCCTCCGGCTTGACCCCGGCCGCTACCGCGTGACCTGCTGGGGGAACAACGCCGGCAACACCGCCTACGAGGAACTGTCGCCCGGCGCGGCCACCGGCGCCATCGCCTACGCGAGCGTCATCGCCGGTCACGCCGGGGACGCCGACTCGCTCTACCGGGCGCCGCGACCGGCCACCACGCGCGCCACCCGCGCCACGCGGGCGCCGGTGCTAACGGGCGCCGAACAAGTCGTCGACGGGCTGCTCACGCTGGAAGTGCCCTCCCTCCACGCCGACGTCACGCTCCCCGTCGAGTTCTCGTCCGCCCACCACCGCCTCGAGGTGCGCGTCGTGGGCTACGACGACGGGCGCTCGTTGCCGGACGTCGAGATCGCGGGACTGCCCGCGGGCGACGAGCTGCTTACCGGCCTCTCGTTGCTGGACGCCTCGTTGACGCCCCGCCGCGTGGCCAGCCGCAAGGCGACCGTCGACGACGGGAGCGATAACGGTGGCGTGGCCACGTTCGTCACCTTCCCGTTCGACGTGGACGACTCGGCCGTGATGATCCGCGTGCTTGACCCGGCCACCGGCAACCCGGCGTACGCCGTCGCGCTGGCCGACGTGATCGACCCGGGCTCGCTGACAATAACCATCGTGATCCGGATCACGATCACCTTCACCGGCGTCGGCGTGACGATCACCGTCGAGGGGTGGCAATCCAGCGACGTGCAAACGTCATGAACCTGCATGTTAAATATAGAAAGCTGAAAAGATGAAACAGATAACAAAACTATTCCCGCTCGTGGCCCTCGCGCTGTTCGCCTGGGCCTGCACGGTAAACGTGCACGACGGTGACCCCGTCGCCGTTGATGGCGAGGAGGGTCGCCTCGTGACGCTCTCGCTGGCCATCCCCGGCTCGCCCGTTTCCCGCGGGCTGGACGACCCGGCGGAGAACGCCGTCACCACCATCGACGTGCTGCTCTTCACGGCGGACGGCAACGACCGGTTCCGCTACCGGGCGCTCGCCACCAGCATTACCGGGGCCTCCTCGCAGAAAGAATTTACCGTGAAGTTGCCGGAGGAGACGTGGAACGTCGTCGTGCTGGCCAACGCGCGGGGCGCCCTCGCGGCCTCCCCGGAGGCCTCCCTGCTGGTCCCGTCGACCCTCGCCCCGGGCAGCACCGTCACCCGCGCGACCATCCTCGGAGGACTCGTGCAGCAACTAACCGCCACGGGCAACAAATGGACGGACGAGTCCTTCCCCGGCATCCCGATGTGGGGCTACCGCGACAACCTCGCGATCAACGCCAGCACGTTGAACCCGGCCGCCAGCATCGACCTGACGCGGGCCATCGCCCGCGTGGACGTGTCGGTAAAGGACGACGCCACCCTCCGCGACAAGTTCTACCTGTCGAGCGCGCGCCTGTACAACTACAACCGCGCCGGTAGCCTCTCCCCGGCGGCGTACACCGGCGCGGGGAGCAACGTCGGCGGCTACAACGGCGCCCAGTGGAACGGTAGCAAAGCCATCGCGCCGAACCTTCCCGGTCTCACGCCGCTCAAGGTGGAGAACTCGCCCCTCGTGTACGACATCCCCACCGGGAAAAAGCACGAGTACAAGCAGGAAATCTACACCTTCGAGGCGGCCGCGGGCACGGCGAACACCGTGACCAACACCTGCCTCGTGCTCGGGGGTTACTACAAGGCGGACGCGGGGAGCGCGGCGGTGCTGACGTACTACCGCGTGGAGTTCGTCAACAGTAGCGGTCAGACGGACGAGTACCTCCCGCTGCTTCGAAATCATAACTACAGCGTGACGATCCAGGCGGTCAACGGGGAGGGTTACCCGACGCCGGAGGGCGCCTACAATAACAAGCCCTCCTGCATCGTCGTGAACGTCGTCGACTGGAACGACGGCGGGCTAAACGAGACCGACTTCACGGGGCAGCACTACCTGTCCGTCGACAAGAGCGAGCTGGTCTACTACGCCGGCGGCGGCGAGAAGAGCCTCAAGGCGCTCACGGACTACCCGGGCGGCTGGACGCTGGACCTGAACGGCCTCTCGTGGCTAACCGCGGTCTCCCCGCTCCCGCCCGTCGGCCTGGTGGGCCAGCAGGTCACGCTCACGCTGGCGGCGGCCCCACTCTCGGGCAGCCCGGGACGCGAGGGTTACATCTACCTCGTGGCGGGTAACCTCAAAAAGCGGATCACCGTCCGGCAACTCGAAGAGGAGGAACTCTCGCTGGAAGTGTTGCCGTGGGAGCTGACGTTCTACAAGACCCCCCCGGTAGCGAAGACGGTGACCCTGTTCCCCACGCCGGGGATCGGCGACGGGCAGTACACGTTCGGCTCGCCGGAGGCCAAGGGCAACATCGCGTGGACAGGCGGCGGGCAGTCCCCGGTCATCAGCGGGACGACCCTCACGCTCAAGCCGGGGCCGAACGGGGGGACGAGCACGCTCGGCAGCACCGTGCTGGTGACGCTGAATGCGCCGGACGGCAGGGCGGTGACTCAAGTCGTCAACGTGCGGCAGCTCGGGCGCGATATGGACTTCACGGCGACGCCCGCGAACCCCTACGCGGCGGCGGGGGTGACGAACCAGACCTTTCCCGTCACGTCGGAGGCGCCATGGAAGTTCACGAGCGCCGTGCCCGGCCTCACGCTGGAAGACGAGACGGGGTGGCACGCGGCCACGACGACGGCCTACCAGTATAAATTCTCTCTGGCGGCCAACCCGTTGTACGCCACGCGCGATGTCACGGTCAACGTCACGTCGAGCGACGAGGACTTCGCGCTGCGCAGTTTCGATATACAGCAACTTGCGGTGGCGCCCTACCTCGACGTCACCGACCCGTCGAACAAGACGCATGACTTCGGCATGACGGAGACGGCGAAAGAGGTCAAGTTCACGACCAATGCGAAATCGAAATACACCACGGGCGCCGGTTACGCGGACGTCATCTCGGGCCAGACCGTGACGGCCGGCGCGGAAATGACCGCCACCGCGACGCCGTCGGGGCCGGTCAACGGCAGCGTCACCTTCACGCCCTCCACGAGCAACGCGGGCTGGGGCGGGAGCACGAAATCGACGGACGTGACGTTTAGCACGGCAGTCGGGGTCGGCGGGGTTAACGAGGATAGCGAGACGGTCACCCTGAGCCGTACCATCCCGGCAGTGTTCACGATCACTGAAGTCGTTCCCTCAAACGGTAGCGAGATCGAAGCCACGGCGACGGACGTGACGGTCAAAACGAACACGAACCTGAAGTGGTGGATCGAGCAGATAGGTGGCGGCGGCAAGTCCTCCACGGCCGAGCCAGGCACCTACACGGAGGGCGGCACGTGGACGGTGACAATCCCGGCCCGTTCGCCAAGCGTCCCCGCCTCGTGGACGGATAACGCCACGGTCACGGTCAACGCCGGGTATGACGCGCAGAACGGCCTCGCGGCGAATACCCCCACGAGCTACACGTACACGCAATTACCCTACACGTTAGAGGTATCGCACACGCCAACGTCGCCCACGAACACCGTGACGATAACCGTGACGACGAACGCGGCGAGCGTCCCGCCGATACGGCTGAACGTGAATAACGCCAACGGGCAGGAGGTCGTGGGCGCTACCCCCATGAACAACGGGACCGGGCACATGTTTGATTTAGGAACTGTGGTTGCAGAAAGGACTATCGCTATCGTGAATAACGTGAGCGGGGTGATGGTAGCCTCGTTTAAGCAGTTGGCAACGACTCCCAACGCCATGTTGTCCCAGTATAGTAGCTGCCCCGACGGTTGGAAGATAGGCATACCTTGGAACGGGGCAGTTTGCATGTGGAGGGCAACAGGCCAGCTTTGCGAGGCCGGTCTCTACCCTGTATACGGCGATGGGGTAAATGGCTGGCTGACAATAAACGCGAACTCTGTCGTAACAAACTACGCACACGCGGATGTAGGGGTTATATATACGTTCTGCGTGAGAGAATAGATTTAGCATAATAACAACTAAAAAAAAACGCTCGGCGTAGGCTCCAGCCTACGCCGGGTTAAAAGCAAGGCTCCAGCCTTGCACGATCTACCAAAGCTGCAAGGCCGGGGGCCTTGCTTCTACCGACGACGTGGGCCGGAGCCTACGCCGGGCAGAACTCAAGAATCTTTAAGAGACTTGAAAATCTTCAAGATCTTGAGGAACACGACGGCACCCGCCTCGTAATTCGTAATTCGTAATTCGTAATTGATCAAAAGATGTTCTGTGTAAGAGTAAACAAGATCAAGGTCTTCAACAACAGCGAAGGCTTTCTGGGGCTGTTTAACCGCGCCGAGATGCGGGTACACGGCCTTGCTTCCGGGGACGCCTCCCGCGTCGCCCGCGTGCTAACGGTCGCCGACCTGTTAGATTTACCCGACGACGCGGCCCGCGGCCAGTTCCTGCTGGACGCCGTCCTCGCCGGTGGACGAGAATTTGCCCAATCCTGCTCGTTAGCCATCGACGGCGTCAAGGACAATCAGTCCATGCTCTTCGGCGAGAGCGGGCTGGTGATCTACCGCTCCGAGGCGATCCCCGCCACGCTTGACGTGCAACTCTGGGTGATCGAGAGCGACGAGGACATTCGTCGTTTCGCCCTCGACGCCGACGAGGTGCTCGACAGCGACGCGTTCAAGGGGCTGTTAACCGCCGCCACCGC
>JAISAV010000275.1 GCA_031266545.1 Odoribacteraceae bacterium
TCAACTTAAGGATTAATCTTGCCTGCAGCGCAGGCATCTCTATATAGGCAGTAGCCTCAGGCTACTGTAACCGACAGCCCGTGTAACCTTGCCTGCAGCGCAGGCTTCCCTTCACTCCCATCCCTTTCTAATCCCGTGAAATTTTCTTCCATGCTCGAAATTGAACTTACCAATCAATGGTACACGAATCACCGGCTATCTGTTGTCTCGTTGGCACTTCCGGTCTCGCTTCCCGCTTCCTCGTTGGCCTTGTTCGCGTCGTCCTTGGGTGTCGATTCGTTTCCATTGCTTTTTACCTCTTCTTTCTCGATCTCTCTTTTTAGCAACCAGTGATACACGTTTGTTTGGCTACCACCTATACCCGGAATCGTCACCACGTAGGCTTGGACAAACTCCCAGCCCATGCCACCAAAATGATTCATGGCATCGACCATTGAATTAAACTCGATCGGCTTCCCGTCCTCGCCTTTCAGTAGCCTGTCTGCTCCGGACTTCCAGAAAGACGTTTTTTGCCCGAAATCTACTTGAATAGTAACCTTGTTGCTGAGCATTTTCGCAGTTCCCACGATCTCGCAGTAAACGTAACTCTTCCGTGCAACGGTGTCTTGAGAAAAAGCGAACGCCGGTAGGCATAGCGCCATGATGATAATGATTGTCGTTTTCATGATTTGTTATCTTATGTTTGCCGTGTTATTTATAATTCGCTCGGTATGTAGAATTGCTTAGTATCTCTTATTGGGGTCTTGACGATATCATCGCTTCTTATTCCAGTACACTTTGAATCCTCCCTCAGATAGTACTTGGCTGTAATAAACTCATCATTCTCCGACGTAACATACCCGAGCTTGCGAAGCGTCTCGGCATCACCATCCCTCCCATTCAGCATTCCGTATGCTTGCTGTCTTAGCGACCTTATCATCAATTGTCAGTGCCATTAAGGCACTGACAATCGCTAAGTAGTAGTCCCGTGGGGACTCGAACCCCAATCAAAGGAACCGGAATCCTTCATTCTATCCATTGAACTACGGGACCATTTCAGGCGCGAAGCTAACGATTTTTTTTGACATGCAAGCCGGCGGCGCGTTATTTATTCAGCGAGATCTCGCCGCGGAGGTTGGCGTTCAACTGGCGCCGGATCTCGGCGGGGTCGTCGTGCTCGCCCAGCACGCGCATCATCTTGCAGATGGCGGCCTCGGTCGTGATGTCGCGGCCGCTGACGACGCCGGCGCGGAGTAGCTCGCGGCTCGTCTCGTACTTGCCCATCTCCACGCTGCCCCCGGCGCACTGCGTGACGTTGTAAATCACGATTCCCGCATCGAGCGCCTCGCGGATCTTGTCGAGGAAATCCGCGCGCGTGGGCGCGTTCCCCGACCCGTAAGTCTCGAGGATCATGCCCCGCAGCCCGGGGATATGGATCATCGCGTCCACCACGTCCGCGCTCATCCCCGGGAAGATTTTCAGGATCGCGACGCGGGTATCCAGGTCGCAAAAAGCGGCCGGGGACAGGGGCGAGGAGGGTGGGGGAAGGATCGCCTCCCGGTTATAATGCACGTGGATGCCGATCTCGGCCAGCGGCGGGTAATTGAACGACCGGAAGGCGCCGAAACTCTCCGCGTTAACCTTCGTGGTGCGGTTGCCGCGGAAGAGGCGGTCGCCGAAAAGGATGCTCACCTCCGGCACGAGGGGAACGTCTCCCTCGTACGCCGCGGCGATCTCGATCGCGGCGATCAGGTTCTCCTTGCCGTCCGTGCGGATCTTCCCGATGGGGAGCTGGGAGCCGGTAAAGACCACGGGCTTCCCGAGGCGTTCCAGCATGAAGCTCAGCGCCGACGCGGAGTAGGCCATCGTGTCCGTCCCGTGCAGGATCACGAAGCCGTGGTACCGCGCGTAATTGTCGAGGATCACGCGGCACAGGTCGACCCACAACCGCGGGCTGAGATCCGACGAGTCGATGATCTCCGGCAAGGCGTGGTTGTCGATCGTGAAGCCGAACTCGCGGATCTCCGGCACCTCGCTCGCGATCTGGTTGAAGTTAAAGGGGCACAAGACGCCCGTCTCCGGGTCGTTGACCATGCCGATCGTGCCGCCGGTGTAGATGATCAAGATAGATTTTTCCATGAATCAACGGGTTTACTGGGATGGCAAAGAAAATAGCTCGAACGCGTTGCGGGTGGTCACCTCCGCGACCTCCTCTATCGAGCGCCCGGCCAGCTCCGCGAGCTTCGCGGCGACGAGGGGGATGTAGGCGCTCTCGTTGCGCTCCCCCCGGCGCGGGACGGGAGCGAGGTACGGGGCGTCCGTCTCCAGCACGACGCGGTCGACGCCCAGCGCGCGGACGACCTCGCCCATCGCGGCATTTTTGAACGTGGCCACGCCGCCGATGCCCAGCAGGAAGCCGAGGTCGATCACGCGGCGCGCCTCCTCCACGTTGCCGGGGAAGCAATGGAAGATGCCCGTCAGGTTATCGTGCTGGCGTTTCAGGAGGTCGCACACCTCCCGGAGGGATTTCCTCGAGTGGATGATCACCGGCAGGCGCGCCTCGCGGGCGACGTGGAGCTGCCACTCGAAGGCGGCGACCTGCTCCTTGTAATAGGTCGCGTCCCGGTAAAGGTCGATCCCGCACTCGCCGATCCCGCGGGCGACGCCGCTCGCGAGGCTCTTCTCGAGGGCGGCGAGTTCCTCGCGGTAGCCCGCACGCACCGACGTCGGGTGGACGCCCAGCAGCGGGAGCATCATCCCGGGGTAGCGGGCAGCCAGCGCCAGTTCCGCCCCGCGGGTGCTCGCGTCGATGTCCGGGAGCACGACATGATTCACCCCGGCGGCCAGCGCCCGGGCCACGACCTCCTCCCGGTCCTCGTCGAACTCCGGGGTATACAGGTGAGCATGAGTGTCAACAAACATAAGCATGAGGTTTAAAAAAAGGGCCGCCCGCGAGGGGGACGGCCCGGTTATCAAGAGACCCCGACCGGCGACCGGCCGGCCGGGGATCCCGTTAAACGTGTCCCTGGGCGCACATGGCCTCGGCAACCTTGATAAAGCCGCCGATGTTGGCCCCCTTGACGTAGTCGATCTTGTTGCCCGTCTTCCCGTACTTCACGCAGGTGTCATGAATGTCCTTCATGATCTGGCCCAGCTTGGCGTCCACCTCCTCGGAGGTCCAGCTATACCGCATGGAGTTCTGGCTCATTTCCAGCCCGGAGACGGCCACGCCACCGGCGTTAGCGGCCTTGCCCGGGGCGAAGCCGACGTGATCGTTCAGGTACTTGGCGGCGTCGGCGGTGCAACCCATGTTGGAGGTCTCCACGACCAGCTTGCAACCGTTGGCGACCAGCTTCTTGGCATCCTCCTCGTTCAGCTCGTTCTGGATCGCGCACGGGAAAGCGATGTCGCACTTCGCCTCCCACGGCCTCTTGCCGGCGTGGAACTTGGCGCCGAACTTGGCGGCGTACGGCTCCACGACGTCGTTGTTGCTCGCGCGCAGCTCCAGCATGAAGTCAACGCCTTCCTGCGTGAGACCCTTCTCGTCGTGCACGTAGCCGTCGGGGCCGGAGATCGTGATCACGCGGGCGCCCAGTTGGATCAACTTCTGGGCGGCGCCCCACGCCACGTTACCGAACCCGGAGAGCGCGACGCTCTTCCCGGCCAGCGATTCGCCCTTCTCGGCCAGCATGTGCTGGCAGAAATAGACGGAGCCGTACCCGGTGGCCTCCGGGCGGATCCTCGAGCCGCCGAACTCGCGCGGCTTGCCGGTCAGCACGCCGGTGAACTCGTTGCGGATGCGCTTGTACTGCCCGTACAGGAAGCCGATCTCGCGACCGCCCACGCCGATGTCCCCGGCGGGCACGTCCGTGTCGGGGCCGATGTGCTTGCAAAGCTCCGTCATGAAGCTCTGGCAGAAGCGCATCACCTCGTTGTCGGACTTCCCTTTCGGGTTGAAGTCGGAACCGCCCTTGCCGCCGCCCATCGGCAACGTCGTCAGCGAGTTCTTGAACGTCTGCTCGAAGCCGAGGAATTTCAGCCCGCCGAGCGTCACCGAGGGGTGAAAGCGCAAGCCACCCTTGTAGGGGCCGATGGCGCTGTTGAACTGCACGCGGTAACCGCGGTTGATCTGGAATTCCCCCCGGTCGTCGATCCAGGGCACGCGAAACATGATCACCCGCTCCGGCTCGACCATCTTCTCGAGGATCTTGTTCGCCTTGTATTTCGGGTTAGCCTGGTACGTGTCCCAGACGGTCTCGACGACCTCTTCCACGGCCTGGTGAAATTCACTCTCCCCCACGGTCTTGGCCTTTAAGGCCTCCATAAATTCTTTGATTTCTGGTTTCATCTCGATTGAGTTTAAGCAAAAATGATTAATAGCTTCAATTCTTGATTTTGTTATTTTTAAAGTGCCTCAAAAGTACATCTTTGCCCGCTATCCCGCAACTATTTCAAGATATATTTGAAATAAAAAAAAACGAATAA